>JAQVKR010000415.1 GCA_028694565.1 Gammaproteobacteria bacterium
GGCACCCGGTAGCGGTGCCAGGGCCGGTCCAGCTTCAGGAAGGGGCGCTGTGCGGGATTGAACAGGGCCTCCACCCGTTCACCCGGCGCCGGGCGCTCGAAGGGGTAGAGCGCGGCGCTGTAGCGGTAGCGCGCCCCCCCGAGGTCGAAGGCGATGCGCACGAAGGGCGTCCCGCCCAGCGGCCCCGGCGCCCCTTCCGGGGCCAGCACCGTGCCCTGCACCCGGGCCGCCCCCTGCAGGAAGCGGAAATCGTCCGGGCCGTACCAGGCCAGCGGGAACACCAGCGCCACCAGCATGAGCAGCCGCGGCAGGCGGCGCAGGAAGGAACGGAGGAACGGTCCGCGGGATCCGGTCATGGCCTCAGCGGCACTCCCCGCTGCCCCCGGGGAGCCACAGCCAGCCGATCTCCCGGGTCCGCTCCGGGGCGTGGCGGAGGGCGGCCACGGCCGTGCCGGAGACGGCACCCGCGGCGGGCACGGCCACGCCGAGCCGGGCGCGGGCGTAGTCGAGCAGCTCCGCCGGCGGTCCCGCCGTCTTCCCGCCGCGCCACACCAGCAGGCAGCCGCCCGGCTCGCCGCCGCCCGGCGGCGGGAGATAGTCCGGGTAGTGGGCCGTCACCACCCGCGCCCGGGGAAAGCGGACGCGGAAGTTGCCGGCGATATGCTCGTCGGCGGCGGCCACCGTGCCGTGCTTCAGCCCGGTCGCGCGCGCCACCCGATCGGCCAGCTCCGGCCACGGCTCGTGGATCCGCGCGGTGCTGCCCCAGCGCGGCGCCACCCAGGCCTGGAGCGCCAGCGCCCCCATGACCAGGGCCGCCAGCGCCCCCAGGGTCCAGGCGTAGATCCGCAGCCGGCGAACGCTGAAGCCGCGGCGCTCCAGGCGCACGAAGGCGTAGAGGGGCGCCAGCATCAGCACCGGGTGCATCCAGCGCCCCTTGAGGAAGGTGATGCCCCCGGCGAGCATGCCCGCCAGCAGCAGCCCGAGGACGGCGAGGTGGAATACCGCCAGCAGGCGCTCGGCGTCCAGCCCCTCGCCGCCCGGGGGGGCATGCCGCCGCCCATAGACCCCGGGCAGCACCAGGGCGAGCACCAGCCACAACGGGCTCAGGAACTCCACCAGCGCCACCCCGAGCCCGCGCAGCCCCAGCCACAGCCCCGCCAGGTAGGAATGATCGGTCCCCGCCACCAGCTTCCGCTCCAGGCCGGCGGCCACGCCCTGGGCATCGGCGAGCACCCAGGCCAGGTAGGGCAGGATCACGGCGGCGGCCGGGATCAGGGTCAGCAGGAAGCGCCGCTGCAGCAGCCGGGAGCGCAGCGCCGGCTCCGCCAGCGCGGCGGCCAGCAGCCCGAGGGCGAACAGGACGTAGTTGAACTTGGCCAGGATGCCCGCGCTGAGCAGCGCGCCCAGCCAGAGATAGTCCCGGCGCCGCCCGGTGGCGGCGATGCGCAGCACCGCGTGCAGGGTCCAGGCGCAGACCGCGGCGAGCAGGATGGTGTGGGTGACGCCCTGGTGGATGCCCCACGCCAGCGGCCCCAGCAGCGACAGCGACAGCGCGGCGAGCACGGCCAGGCGCGGGTCGCGCAGCAGCCGGCGCCCGCTCAGGTAGTACCCCAGGTAGGTGAGCAGCAGCAGCGTGTACTTGAGCAGCGCCGCGGCGAGCACCCCGGGACCGAGCACGAGTTCCAGGCCGTGGAGCAGCCAGGTGTAGAGGGGCGGCTGGAGGGTGCCGTAGCCGAGCGCCAGGGACTGGCTGAAGATGACCTGCTCCACGTCGTCCACGCCGACGGTGGGCGAGGCGAGCAGCCGCAGCAGCAGGTGCGCCAGCACGTAGAGGCCCACCGCCAGCAGGAACAGCCGCCCCCACCGGCGCCCGTCCACGGGGGCCCGCGGCGGGGCGGGCGGCACGCTGGCGGATGCGTCGGAATGGGACATGGGGAACGCGGCGCTCAAGGCCCGGCCGGGCGACGAGTTGTGGACGTTACTCAAAAGCCTCCGGGCATGCAAGGCGACGCACCGCCGCCAATCCCGCGCCCGCCGCCCGCGGGCGCGATGGTGGTCTTGGCCGGACCGGCGGCGGTAACATGCCCCCTGCGATCCCCGGCCCGTCCGCGCCGGGGCCGTCTTGGAGACCCCCATGCCCCTGACCAGTCACGGCGGCTATCCGCCGGAGGCGGCGCGCTACCGTGAGCGCACGCCCCGCTCCGCGGCGCTCATGGCCGAAGCGGTGCGCCACCTGCCCGGCGGCGACACCCGCAGCACCCTCTTCTACCCGCCCTATCCGCTGTTCATCAGGCATGGCGAGGGCTGCTGGCTGACCGATGCCGACGGGCACCGGCTGCTGGACCTGAGCAGCAACCACACCGCCCTGGTGCACGGCAACCGCAACCCCGGCGTGCTGGCCGCGGTGGCGGACCAGCTCACCCACGGCAGCTGCTTTCCCGGCCCCTCGGCGGCCCAGGTGGATCTGGCGCGGCTCATCCATGCGCGGATCCCCTCCATGGAGCGGCTGCGCTTCACCAACTCGGGCACCGAGGCCACCCTCAACGCGGTACGGGCGGCGCGGGCCTTCACCGGCCGCGGCCGATTCGCCAAGATGGAGGGCGGCTACCACGGCAGCCAGGACCCGATGATGGTGAGCACCCACCCGGATCCCGCCGCGGCCGGCCCCCTCGACCGGCCCCGGGCGGTGCCGAGCTCCCTGGGCCTGGCCCCGGCGACGCTGGAGGAGGTGCTGGTGCTGCCCTTCAACGCCGTGGCCGAGGCCCGGGCGCTGATCGAGGCCCACGCCGGGGAGCTGGCGGCGGTGATCGTGGAGCCGGTGCAGGGCTCGGCGGGGATGATCCCCGCCGAGCCCGCCTTCCTGGCCATGCTGCGGGAGGTGACCGCGGCCCATGGCATCCTGCTCATCTTCGACGAGGTGGTCTGCCTCCGGCTGGCGCCGGGCGGCGCCCAGGCCTGGTACGGGATCCGCCCGGACCTGACCTGCCTGGGCAAGATGATCGGCGGCGGCTTTCCCCTCGGCGTGTTCGGCGGCCGCGCCGAGGTGATGGCCCAGTTCGACCCCCGCGGGCAGGTTCCGCGGGTGCCCCACCCCGGCAGCCTCAACGCCAACCCGGTCA
>JAQVKR010000416.1 GCA_028694565.1 Gammaproteobacteria bacterium
GGGGATGTCACGCGCCTTCAGCGCACCCATCGATAGGTAAGCCCCCCGTCCTCGGACGCGGCCATCCCGGCCTCCGGCGTCAGCATCCGCTCCAGGCTCACGGCGCGCTCCAGATCCATCCGCGTTCCCAGCAATTCCAGGCGCAGTTCCAGCCGGCCGGGGCCCGCACCGGAGACCTGCACCGACTTCACCACCGGGAGCGACTCGAGCGTCCGCAGCAGGCGGCCATAGTCCCCGTAGCCCTCCAGCCCGATCACGGTGACCCGCTGCCCGCCGGACGGAGCGCCCCCCGCCGGCGCGGGAACGCCCGGCTCCCCGGCCGCGGAGGGGACGACCTGTCCGGCCAGGGTGTCGGCCGCACGGTCCACGGCGGCGGCGAGCACCGCCGCCAGCGTTTCGCCGCGGGCGTCCCAGGTCGCCGCCACGGCCCCGCCGGCGAACAGGCTCCAGTCCCCGCGCCAGGCGCCTTCACGGGTGCGGTAGGCGCGCCCCGCCACCACCGCGTCGGCGCCATAGCGGCCGGACCCGGCGAGGATGACCTCCTGGAACTGGCCCCAGACGTCGCTCGCCGAAACGGCGCTCCGGTCTTCCAGGTCGAGCAGCGGAAGGAGCATCGGCAGCGCCCGCTGCCGGGCCTGGTCGTTGATCGCCGCCGCGGCTGCCGGGGGCTCCGACTCGGACACGAGCAGCCGGTTGCGCCCGTCGTCCACCACGGCCCACATCAGGGTCAGGGGGCGCTCGCGGCCCCAGACGGGCAGGCCGGCGGCGCGCAGCGCGGACTCCACGCCGGCCGGGTTGAACCGGGCCCAGAGGCGCAGCGCGGGCTCGGCGTCCCCGCCGGCGGACTCGTAGCGGTACTGCTGGACATGGGTTTCAGCCGCCTCCAGCATCGCGGCCAGGGCCGGGTCGCCCGCCACCCCGCGCCGACCGGTCACCTTCACGGCCACCGCGCGCAGGGCCTCGCGCAGCGCCGGCAGGCGTTCCTCCGCCGTCTGGCCGGCCACCGGGACGGCGGCCTCGTAGAGACGCTGCGCCTCCGCCGCCCGCAACCCGGGCGCCAGGGCGAACAACAGCAGCGTGGTCACCAGGAATCTGTACATGGGAAAAGCCGCCATCCTTCCGGTAGTGTGCCGCCGGAACACCCCCGGCCGGGCCCGCACGCCGGATCGAGGCCGGGGGCGCTCACCGGGCGACACTGTCAGTGGCCAGAGACCCGCCGGCCGGGCGCCGCGGCAGCGGCGGACATGCCGCCCGGCCGCTGGAACAGCCATGGCTTCACCGCCGCCGCACATCCAGTGTGCCGCGCCTTGTCCTGGCGCTTGCGGGAGCTCTGAAAGGGCCGGGAATTACGGCGCAGTACACTAGGCAAGCACCGTGGTGAAGTCAAGGCCGGCGGAGCCCGCTCCCGCGCCCGCTCCGATGGTCTTCCGCGACCGGTGACGATCCCGCTCCGGCGGCCGGCGGCGCCCCGCATGCTCACGGCCATGGCCGTTCCTCGGTGTGGCTATTCTACATCAAGCGCGGGCGCATCCCGCGGGCACGCCGACCGGGGGCACCGAAGGTGGCTTTGTCAGGTTTAAGGGCTGTAAAATTCGCTTTCCGACCCTTTCCCTGCCACCGCAGCCCCATTTAGAGATCCGGAGCACGTCCTTGAAATCCGATTCCAACCCCCCGCATCCCAGCACCGGCCTGAGCTACCGCGACGCCGGAGTGGACATCGACGCCGGCAACGCCCTGGTGGAACGCATCAAGTCGGTCACCGAGCGCACCCGACGGCCCGGCGTCATGGGCGGGCTCGGCGGATTCGGCGCCCTGTTCGAGCTGCCGCTGGACCGCTACCGCCAGCCGGTGCTGGTCTCCGCCACCGACGGCGTGGGCACCAAGCTGAAGCTGGCCCTGGCGCTGCGGCACCACGACACGGTGGGCATCGACCTGGTGGCCATGTGCGTCAACGACCTGGTGGTGCTTGGCGCCGAGCCGCTGTTCTTCCTCGATTATTATGCCACCGGCCGGCTCGAGGTGGAGGTGGCGGCGGCCGTGGTCTCCGGCATCGGCCGCGGCTGCGAGCAGGCGGGCGCCGCGCTGGTGGGGGGCGAGACCGCGGAGATGCCCGGCATGTACGCCGTGGGCGACTACGACCTGGCCGGCTTCTGCGTCGGCGTGGTGGAGAAGGAGCGGATCATCGACGGCAGCCGCGTCGCGGCCGGCGACACGCTCATCGGGCTGGCCTCCTCGGGCCCCCATTCCAACGGCTACTCGCTGATCCGCAAGGTGCTCGAGGTCAGCGGCGCCAGCCTCGAGGCGGCCTTCCACGGCCGCACCCTGGGCCAGACGCTGATGGAACCCACCCGCATCTACGTCAAGCCGCTGCTCTCCCTGCTGGAGCGGGTCGATGTGCGCGCCATGGCCCACATCACCGGCGGCGGCCTGCCCGAGAACCTGCCGCGCGTGCTGGCGGAGGGAACCCGGGCGGTCATCGACACCGGCGCCTGGTCCCGGCCGCCGATCTTCGGCTGGCTGCAGGAACAGGGCGGCATCCCCGACGCGGAGCTCTACCGCACCTTCAACTGCGGCGTGGGCATGGTCCTGTGCGTCCCGGCCGACCAGGCCGCCGCGGCGATCGGGCAGCTCCAGGCGGCCGGCGAGCAGGCCTGGATCATCGGCGCCATCGAGGCCCATGACGGCGCGGGCCCGCGGGTGGTGCTGGAGGGCGCGGAGCTGTGAGAGCAGCCGCGCCCCTGCCCATCGTGGTCCTCATTTCCGGTGGCGGCACGAACCTGCAGTCCATCATCGACGCCGCCGCGTCCGGGGCGCTGCCGGTGGACATCCGGGCGGTCATCAGCAACCGCGCCGACGCCTTCGGCCTGGAGCGCGCCCGCCGCGGCGGCATCCATACCGAGGTGCTGGACCACCGCGAGGCCCCGGACCGCGAAACCTACGACCGGCGCCTGGCGGAGCTCATCGACCGGTTCGAGCCGGGGCTGGTGGTGCTGGCGGGCTTCATGCGCATCCTCACCCCGGGGCTCGTGGCCCGCTACAGCGGCCGCATGCTCAACATCCACCCCTCCCTGCTGCCGGCGTTCCGCGGCCTGCACAC
>JAQVKR010000417.1 GCA_028694565.1 Gammaproteobacteria bacterium
ATCGGCGTCCCACAGGGCGAAGGCGAACATGCCGTGCAGGCGCCCGATGAAGTCGTCCCCGTAGGCCCGGTAGGCGTGCAGGATGGTCTCGCAGTCCGAGCGGGTGGTGAAGCGGTGGCCCCGCGCTTCCAGCTCGGCGCGCAACTCCACGTGGTTGTAGATCTCGCCGTTGGCCGCCAGCACCAGCCGCCCCCCGTCCGCGATGAGGGGCTGGCGGCCGCCCGCGAGATCGATGACCGACAGCCGGGTATGGGCGATACCCGCCGGGCCGTCCAGGTGGAACCCGGCGTCATCCGGGCCGCGGTGGCCGAGCCGCCGGCAGAACCCCTCCAGCCGCTCCGGGGCGACGGTGCCCTCCCTGAGGACGATGCCGGCTATGCCGCACATGACCGGGGGGCTCCCCGCGACCGGCCGGCATCGGCGGGCGGCATCGGCGGGCGTTTCGACGCCCGGGGCTGGCGATTCTCCGGTCCCATGGCCACGGTCCCTCAGCCCCGTCCCGGCCGCAGGCGCCGCAGCCACCACAGGGCCTTCCACAGGGGCGCGCGGGGCGGTGTCCAGGCCGGTTCCGGGCGGACGCGCTCCTCCACCAGCCGCCAGCGGAAGGCGAGGAACCGGCGGCTGTGGCCGCCGTTCGCCCCCCAGGCCGTCCACTCCCGCTTCTTGCGGTCCCGCAGGGCCGCGTTGCGGGACTTGTCCCGGGCCAGGGCATGGCCGGAAGCGGCCCCCGCGCCGCGGAACACGACGGGAAAGCCCGGCGGCAGGGCACCGATGATCGTGCCGTTGTAGCGCTGCCAGCGGATGAACATGCCGTCCTCGTAGCCGTAGTGGCCCGCGAACTCCTCGTCGTAGCCGAACAGCCCGAGGAACCGGCCGCGCCCCATGAGAAAGGTGTTCGGATGCGGCGCCAGCGGCTGTCCCGCCGCGTCCACGCGCGCAAGCTTGTAGAGGTGCCGGCCGGGAGGGCGGCGCTCCAGGACGTGGCGCAGGGTCGCCTCGGGCACCCGGTGATCCAGATCGGTCATCAAGAGGCGATCGCACCTCGCCATCACCGCCCCGAGATTGCGGGCGCCGGCCTGGTTCCACGGAAGCGCGTCCTCCACCCGCAGCAGCCGGAGGTTGAGGGCGATCCCGGCGGGCAGTTCCACCGGCACCGGCGAGCCGTCGTCGACGAGGATGAACTCCACCCGGTCCAGCAGATCCGCGCCGTAGCCGCCGTAGGTGCGCAGCAGTTCATGGATCGGACGGTGATCGCCCCGGTCGAGGTAGCAGGGGACGACCACCGACAGGCCGATGCGCCAGGGCGCGAGCGGAGTGTCATGCCCCATCGGCGGCGCCCTCCCCCGCGCCACCCGCGACTTCCGTGCGCGCCCGCGGAAACAGGACGTCGAGGTAGCGGCGGACGCTGGCTTCCTGCCGGTAGTCCCGGACGGCGGCCCGCAGCGCGCCGGGGTCCGGGGGGTGATCCAGGGTGTCGCGGATGGCCGCGGCCAGCGCGGCGCTGTCGCCCATGGGCACCAGCCGGCCGACGCGCCCGTCCCGCAGCAGCTCCCGCGGTCCGCTGGGGCAGTCGGTGGAGACCACCGGCACGCCCAGGGCGAGGGCCTCGGTGAGCCGGTTGGGGGAGCCCTCGGCCCGGGACGAGAGGGCCAGCAGCCGTGCGCGGGCCATCCAGGCGCAGGGGTTGTCCACGAAGCCCGGCAGGTCCACGTCCGCCGCGACGCCCAGTTCCTGCGCCAGCGCCAGCAGGCGGTTGCGCTGGCGCCCCTCGCCGAGAATGAGCAGCCGGCAGTCGCGCTCCGCCCGCACCCGGGCGAAGGCGCGCAGCAGGGTGGGAAAGTCCTTGGCCCGGGCCAGGCGTCCGACGCCCAGGATCACCGGCGGCTCGCCCTCCCCCAGCCAGGGATGCTCCACCGGCGCGGCGGCGAGCCGGGGGAAGTCCGGCGTGATGACCGGGTTGGGGATGACCCGAATCCGGTCGCGGGGCACCCCCGCGAGCCGCGCCAGGTCCTCCGCCACGCCTGCGGAGACCGCCACCAGCCCGTCGGCCTCCCGGCAGGCCCGGCGCAGGGCGCGGAGCCGCAGCCAGCGCGCCAGGGCATTGCGGCGCTGGGCGGCGAGCCGCCCGCTGATGTGGATGCCGGTGCGCAGGACGATGCGCAGCGGCACGCCGGCCCGGCGCCGGGCGCGCAGGACCCGGGCCTCGTCGCGCTCCTTGGTGGAGAGCAGGGTGGCGGGCCGGGACTCGCGGAGATACTCCGCCAGCCGTTGCGCGAGGGCCCGTGCGGGCACCCCGCCCAGCTCGATGCGCCGCACCGCGGGGGGCAGCCGCTCCAGGTAGGGCCGATGGGACACCCGGTTGACCAGGAAGTCCACCCGCACGCCCTCCCCGCACAGTCCCGCAGCCAGATTCACCAGCATCTTCTCCATGCCGCCGTTGTCGAAATCGGAGATGAAGACAGCCAGGTGGAGCGCTGGCGGCAGGGATTGCTCCCCGTCCCGGCGCCGAACCGCCCCGCCCGGGAATCCGGGCCGCCCGCCGTCACGCGCCATCGTCCACCCGGCGCAGCGCTTCCGCCAGCAGGCCGCCCGCCACCTCCAGCGAGTAGTGCGCCTCCACCCAGGCCCGTCCGCGCCGGCCCATGGCGAGGCTCCCCTCCGGGTCGTCCAGCAGTTCCGCCAGCGCCCGCTCCACCGCCTCCGATCCGCGCACCACCCGCCCGTGGATGCCGTCTCGCACCACCTCGCCGCTGATGCCCACGTCGGAGACCAGCGCGGGCACGCCGGCGGCCAGGTACTGGAGGGCCTTGTAGGCGCACTTGCCGCGGGCGTGCTCGTCGTCGGGCAGCGGCATCAGACCCACGTCGAAGCGGGCGATCTCCTCCGCCTGCCGCTCCAGCGACCAGGGCACGAACTCCACTTCCAGCCCCTCCATCGCGAGGGTCTCGCTGGAGAGTATCCGCAGCACGAACGGTCGGCGCCGGGCCAGCCGCGCCAGCGGCCGTTCCCAGAGCCTCAGGAACGGCAGGTTGTTCGCGCCGCCCACCAGCCCACCACGGGCCTGGCGTTCCAGCCGTCTTTCACCGGGATGCCGCGGGTCTCCACCGCGGAGGGAA
>JAQVKR010000024.1 GCA_028694565.1 Gammaproteobacteria bacterium
GGCCAAGAACAACGGCATCCCGGTGGGGCCGGGCCGCGGCTCCGGCGCCGGGTCGCTGGTGGCCTACGCGCTCAAGATCACCGACCTGGATCCCCTCCGGTACGACCTGCTGTTCGAGCGCTTCCTCAATCCCGAGCGCGTCTCCATGCCCGACTTCGACGTGGACTTCTGCATGGAAAACCGCGATCGGGTCATCGACTACGTGGCCCAGAAATACGGCCGCGACCACGTCTCCCAGATCATCACCTACGGTTCCATGGCGGCCAAGGCCGTGGTGCGCGACGTGGGCCGGGTGATGGGGCAGCCCTACGGCTTCGTGGACAAGCTGGCCAAGCTCATCCCCTTCGAGCTCGGCATCACCCTGGACAAGGCGCTGGAGCAGGAGGAGGAGCTGAAGCGGCGCCACGAGGAGGAAGAGGACGTGCGCGCCATCATCGACATGGCGCGCAAGCTCGAGGGGCTCTCGCGCAATGCCGGCAAGCACGCCGGCGGCGTGGTCATCGCGCCCACCCCGCTCACCGAGTTCACCCCGCTGTACTGCGAAGCCGGCGGGCAGAGCCTGGTGTCCCAGTTCGACAAGGACGACGTGGAGGCGGTCGGGCTGGTGAAGTTCGACTTCCTGGGGCTGCGCACGCTGACCATCATCGACTGGGCGGTGCAGACCATCGACCAGCAGCGCCGGGCCGCCGGCGAGGCGCCGCTCGACATCACGCTGATCCCCATGGACGATCCGGCCAGCTACCGGCTGCTCAAGGACTGCGCCACCACGGCGGTGTTCCAGCTCGAGTCCCGGGGCATGAAGGACCTCATCAAGCGCCTGCAGCCCGACTGCTTCGAGGACATCGTGGCGCTGGTGGCCCTGTTCCGCCCCGGGCCGCTGCAGTCGGGCATGGTGGACGACTTCATCAACCGCAAGCACGGCCGGGCCAAGGTGGAGTATCCCCATCCCGACCTGGAGCCCATCCTCAAGCCCACCTACGGCGTCATCCTCTATCAGGAGCAGGTGATGCAGATCGCCCAGGTGCTGGCGGGCTACACTCTCGGCGGCGCCGACCTGCTGCGGCGGGCGATGGGCAAGAAGAAGGCCGAGGAGATGGCCAAGCAGCGCGAAATTTTCACCAGGGGCGCGCTGGAGCGGGGGGTGGAGGAGAAGACCGCCACCTACATCTTCGACCTGATGGAGAAGTTCGCCGGCTACGGCTTCAACAAGTCCCACTCCGCCGCCTACGCCCTGGTCTCCTACCAGACCGCCTGGCTCAAGGCCCACTACCCGGCGGCCTTCATGGCCGCGGTGCTCTCCTCGGACATGGACAACACCGACAAGGTGGTCACCTTCATCGACGAGTGCCACGACATGACCCTCGCCGTGGAGCCGCCGGATGTGAACTCGGGCCAGTACCGCTTCACCGTGCGCGACGAGCGCACCGTGATCTACGGCCTGGGCGCCATCAAGGGCGTGGGGGAGGGCGCGATCGAGGGGATCCTGGAGGCGCGGGCCGCGGACGGCCCGTTCGGCGATCTGTTCGACTTCTGCCGGCGCATCGACCTCAAGCGCGCCAACCGCCGGGTGCTGGAGGCGCTCATCCGGGCCGGCGCCCTGGACAGCCTGGGGGGCAACCGCGCCACCCTGATGGAGAACCTGGGCAATGCGCTGCAGGCCGCGGAGCAGAGCGGCCGGGACCAGGCCCAGGGCCAGAACGATCTCTTCGGAGGGCCCGTCGAGACGGCCGCCGTGGCCTTGGCGCAGGTTTCCGAGTGGCCCGATGAACAGCGTCTGCAGGGTGAGAAGGAGACCCTGGGGCTCTATCTCACCGGCCACCCCATCGAACGCTTCCTGCCCGAGCTGAAGCGCATGCATACCCTGCGCATCGCCGATCTGCACCCGAACCGCAACCAGACCGTCTGGGTGGCCGGGCTCATCGTGGCCATGCGCACCATGAACACCCGGCGCGGGGACCGGATGGCGTTCGTGACCCTGGACGACCGCAGCGGACGCATCGAACTGGCGATTTTCTCGGACGTCTACGATGCCCAGCGGGACCGCATCGCCAAGGATCGGGTGGTGGTGGTGGAGGGCGAGGTCAGCGTGGATGACTACTCCGGCGGCTACAAGATGAGCGGGCGGCGGGTGATGGACATGGAAGAGGCGCGCGAGATCCACGCCCGGCGCCTGCGCCTGCAGGTGGATGCCGCCCGTGCCGGCAATGGATTCATCGGCGGGCTGCAGAAAGTCCTGGCGCCGTTCCGGGAGGGCCGCTGCCCGGTCTGGATCGAGTACCGCGGCGACGGGGCGAGCGCCATGCTCGAGCTGGGCGAGGCCTGGCGGGTCCATCCCGCCGACGCGCTCATCGAGCGGCTGCGGGAGCTCGGCGTCGGCAGCGTGCAGGTGGAGTATTAGTGGGATAAGGGATAAGGATTGTAGGTGCAGATTCATCTGCACAGGGGTGCCGGGGTTCAGCGTCCTGCCCGGCCGGATGAATCCGGCCCTACAGTGCAGTCACCAGTCACCAGCCACCAGTCACGGAACACGGAACCGTCGCGCCCAGGCCCGCCGTCCGGGCGGCCTCAATCCTCGACTTCCCCGGCTTCCTCCGGTTCTTCTGACTCCCCGCCGCTGTCCGGCATCTCCAGCCTCGGAACACCCACACTGCTGTGCCAGCGGTTGACCACCGTGCAGAACAGCTCCGCCGTGCGCTCGGTGTCGTAGCGGGCCGAGTGCGCCTCGTTGGTGTCCCAGTCGAACCCGGCCGCCTTGACCGCCCGCGCCAGCACCGTCTGGCCGTACGCCAGACCGCCCAGGGTCGCCGTATCGAAGGTGGTGAAGGGGTGGAAGGGGTTGCGCTTGATCTTGCAGCGGTCCACCGCGGCCTTGAGAAAGGCGAGATCGAAGAACGGATTGTGGCCCACCAGCACCGCCCGCGTGCACTGGTTGTCGCGGATGGCCTTGCGCACCGGCTGGAAGATGCGTTCCAGGGCATCCTTTTCCGGGACGGCGAAGCGGAACGGGTGATAGGGATCGATGCCGGTGAAGTCCAGGGCCGACTGCTCGATATTCGCTCCCGGGAACGGCTCCACGTGGGCGTGGATGGTCTCCGCCGGCCGCAGGGTCCCCTCGGAATCCATGGCCAGCAACACGGCGGCGATCTCGAGGAGCGCGTCGCGGCGGGGGTTGAAGCCGCCGGTCTCCACGTCGACGACGACGGGCAGGAAGCCGCGGAAGCGCAGGGCTATGGGGCGCGAGTCAGTCATCAAGGCAGGATAACGGAACCAGGGCGGGTTTACGATTGGCGCAGCAGGATAACCGCGGACGATGGATGGTAATCGGCCGATTAAAAATTACTATTGGCTAATATGCAAAACCGCTAATATAATCAAACTCGAATACTTGCAAAGCCAAGTATCGAACTAAACCAACAACGTCTGCTAGGGAGATTCTATCATGAAGAAGCTCACCAAGATTGCTGCTGCTGCTGTGATCGCCGGCGCCGCCGCGCTGCCTCTCTCCTCCGCCCAGGCCTGGTGGGGCCCGGGTTGGGGTGGCGGTCCCTGGAACGGCTGGGGTGACGGCTGGCGCGACATGGACTTCTCCATGCGCGGTTCCGGCTCCGGCTACGGCCGCGGCTACGGCTACCCCTACGGTGGCTATGGCTACCCCTACTACGGTGGCTACGGCCCCTACGGCTATGGCGCCCCCTACGGCTACGGCGCGCCTTACGGCTACCCGGTCACCCCGGTCGCCCCGGCTGCCCCCAAGGCCGAGAGCAAGTAAGGACACCGTGTCCTGAGCAGCGGGCGGGCCTTCATGGCCCGTCCGCGCTTCCGGGGCCGGCCCAGGCGTTCGAAGGGGCGGGTCCCGAAGGCCGACAGACCGCAATCACTGTGGACAAGAGGATATCGAGCATGAAGTTTTTCAATATGACTGCCCTGGCTGCGGCGGTTGCGGCTTCCGCGCTGGCCATGCAGCCGGTTCTGGCCGAACAGACCGTGCCGGCCCAGACCGGGGTGAGCATCCCCGAGCGCGCCTTCACCGCCGACCGCGCCCAGTTCGAGGCCCAGCGTGACCAGCGCCGGGTGGAGATGGCCCAGCGCCGCGAGGCCATGAAGGCCCGGATGGAGCAGGAGCGTGCCGCCGCCCGCGAGTCGATGGAGGCCGAGCATGCCGCGTTCGCCAAGGTGATGGAGGCCGAGCGCAACGCCTTCGCGCCCGTCAACTACACCGGTGACGCCGCCGACTGGCAGACGCAGCAGATCGAGGCCCAGAAGGCCGTGCAGGAAGCCTACGCCGAGATGCACCGCCTGCAGGCGGAGCGTTTCGAGCGTGATCAGCGGGCCATGGCCGAGGCCATGGGGGCGGACTACGATACCCTGCGCGAGCAGCAGAAGGCCGCCTGGGAACAGCACCAGGCCGCCATGCAGAAGTTCATCGAGGAGCAGCGCAAGGCCGCCACCGGCAGCTGAGCCGCCGCTTCCCGCGCAGTACCGAAAAGCCCGGCGGATGCCGGGCTTTTTCTTTGGTTCATCCCCAGGTTGCGCGGATTGTCGTCGGCGGGAACCGCCGAGCGCATGCCGCGGCAATCGGGACGTCGCGCCGAAACCCGGTTCCTGGCGGCATCAAGCCCGCGCCTCGGGGACGGCGGTGGGTCCGCGTGGGCGAACCGTCAACCACCTCCGTGCAATCCGCGCAATCCGTGGATGGCCATGCAACTTCAAACCCGTCGCCAGTGGACGGTGGCACCGGCGCGCAGGGGGACCACGCTGGTGTCGCCGAAGGGGTAGGAGGTGGGCAGCTCCCAGTCGGCCTGCTCCAGGGTGATGGTGTCGCCGTTCACGGGCAGGCCGTAGAAGGCCGGGCCGAAGCGGCTGGCGAAATCCTCCAGCCGATCCAGGGCGCCGGCCGCGTCGAAAACCTCCGCGTAGAGCTCGATGGCGGACGGCGCGGTGTACATGCCGGCGCAGCCGCAGGCGCTCTCCTTGTCCTCGCGGGCGTGCGGGGCGCTGTCGGTGCCGAGGAAGAATCGGGGCTCGCCGCTGACGGCCGCCTCCACCAGGGCCTGGCGGTGGGTCTCGCGCTTCAGCACCGGCAGGCAGTAGTGGTGGGGACGGATGCCGCCCACCAGCATCTGGTTGCGGTTGAGCAGGAGGTGGTGGGCGGTGATGGTGGCGGCGACGCTCTCCGGCGCGGCGCGGACGAACTGCACCGCGTCCCGGGTGGTGATGTGCTCCAGCACCACCCGCAGACCGGGCAGGCGCCGCAGCAGCGGTGCCAGGCGATCCTCGATGAAGCGCAGCTCGCGGTCGAAGATATCGACCTCCGGCCCGGTGACCTCGCCGTGGACCAGCAGCGGCAGGCCGGTCTCCGCCATCGCCTCCAGCGCCGGGTAGACGCGCTCCATATCGGTCACGCCGGAATCCGAATTGGTGGTGGCCCCGGCGGGATAGAGCTTCACGCCGTGAACGATGCCGCTGTCGCGGGCGGCCCGGATCTCCGCCGGCGTGGTGTTGTCCGTCAGGTAGAGGGTCATCAGCGGCTCGAAGGCCAGCCCCGCCGGCACCGCCGCCAGGATCCGCTCGCGATAGGCCCGGGCCGAGCCGGTGGTGGTCACGGGCGGACGGAGATTGGGCATGACGATGGCCCGCGCGAACTGGTGCGCCGCATGGGGGACCGTGGTCTGCAGGGCCTCGCCGTCGCGCAGGTGGATGTGCCAGTCGTCGGGCCGGATCAGGGTGATGCGCTTCATGGCTGGGTGTCCTTGCGCTCGCTGAAATTCGGTAGGTATTTTCGCATTCCCGCAGCGGCGATGGTATGCGTATTCGCGTTCCCCGGGGCGTCAAGCGCGGGTGGGTCAGGCGCGGCGCCAGGGCGGTGCCCGCGGTGCGCGGGCCGCAACCCGTCGTCCGCGGCCGCTGCCCGCCCCCCGTGGTTGTCGGGGAAGGACCTGCGCTATCCTGTGGGTGCCGGTCCCGCGGGCCCGGCGGCCGTGCACGCCAGAGCACAACAGGCGCGGCCCGACTGCGGATGGAGGCGAACGGGCATGGCTCATTTCATCGGCATGGCGCGCGCCGCGCGCATGCTGGGCGTCGATCGGCATACCCTGCAGCGACTGGTTCACGACGGCCAGCTGGAAACCTTCGAGGGGCAGGTGGACGTGGAGGCGCTGCGCGAGCGCTACCCCGGGATGCTCACGGATGAGCCGGGGATCCTCGAGCATGTCCGCACCCTGCGCCAGACCGCCTTCGCCCGCCGCGTCCAGGAGGCGGTGGCGCCCGACCCGGAAGCCCTCAGCGCCCGGTTGCACAAGCTCGACGTGGAGCTGTCCATCGAGCGGCACCATGCCAGGAAGTACCGGACGATAGTGGAGGATCTCGTGCGCAAGCTGAACGAGCTGCAACCGGCGGTCACCGTGGAGCAGCGGATGCTCATCTCCGACATCTGCTGCTGGCTCGCGGGGCGGATCGAGGAGCGCTGAGCCGGCATGACCCATCGCATCCGCATGCTGCCGAGCGGCCACACGTTCGAGTGCGAAGCCACGGAAACCGTCCTGGAGGCGGCGCTGCGTTCCGGTGTGAACCTGGATCACGGCTGCGCGACGGGCACCTGCGGCGAATGCCTGGCGCGGGTGGTGTCGGGCACCGTGGGCGAGGAGCTGTTCCACGACTACGTGGTGGGCGATGCCCGGCGGCAGCAGGGCTACGCCCTCATGTGCCGCAGCCGTCCGGGCAGCGATCTCGAGATCGAGGCGCACGAGGCGAGGGGGGCGGGGGATATCCCGGAGCAGCAGCTCATGGCGCGTGTCGTTCGTGTGGACGCGCCGGCGGACGACTATCGGGTGCTGCACCTGCGCACGCCGCGGACCCGGACGCTGCGCTTCCTGGCCGGCCAGAGCGTCGAGTTGAAGCTGGGGGGACTGGCGCCGCGGCGGCTGCCGGTGGCCAGCTGCCCCTGCAACGGCATGCAGCTGCAGTTCCACCTGCGCCGGGATGCCGGCGATCCCTTCGCCGAGCGCATATTCCACGACGGGGCGTTTGCCGATCCGGTGGAGCTGCGGGGGCCGTTCGGGGAGTTCATCCTCGATGAGGAGCAACGCAATCCGCTGGTGCTGGTGGCCCTGGACACCGGGTTCGCGCCGATGAAGAGCCTCATCGAGCACGCCATCGCCCTGGAGCTGGCGCAGCCGGTGGTGCTGATCTGGTTCGCCGCCCGCCCCGGCGGCCACTACCTGGCCAACTACTGCCGTTCCTGGGCGGATGCGCTGGATGATTTCCGCTATGTTCCGCTGGTGCTGGATGCCGGCCGGGGCGGGCCGCCGGTGCCGCCGGAGCAGGCGCAGGCCGTGCTCGAACGGCTGGAATCGCTGCCGGAGCCCCGCGTCTATCTGGCCGGTCCGGCGGAACCGGCCCGGGAGCTGGCGCGGGCGCTGGTCGACACCGGACTCCCCGGCGACCGCCTGCGCGTGGAGGCCATGTCCTGACGCCCGTCACACGCCTTCCGCGGCCGGCGCCGCACTGGATCCGGCCGGGCCCGCCCGTTGCCAGGCCCTGCGCGGAGGGCGCGGCGTGCGGAGCATGACCTCGGCGGGCCCGGGCGGGAGCCCGTGCCGCAGTCCCGGCCATGACGCCCCGGCTTGGCAAAGCAGTGGGAAGCGTCCGCGCCGGCCGGCACCGATGTTTTGTCCCAAAACCGAGCGTCACACCCGGTACAGCTGGTAAAATGACCGCTTTGCGGCGGGGGGGAGCGGTCCTTCCCGGCCGCGCGCGGGCTCAACTCAGTGGAGAGTAGTGGAATGTCGGACATCAAGAAGGTGGTGCTGGCCTACTCCGGTGGTCTGGATACCTCGGTAATCCTGAAGTGGCTGGAGGAGACCTATGGCTGCGAGGTGGTGACCTTCACCGCGGACATCGGCCAGGGGGAGGAGCTGGAGCCGGCCCGGGCCAAGGCCGAGGCGATGGGCGTCCGGGAGATCTACATCGACGACCTGCGCGAGGAGTACGCCCGCGACTTCGTCTTCCCCATGTTCCGCGCCAACGCCGTCTACGAGGGCGAGTACCTGCTCGGCACCTCCATCGCCCGCCCGCTCATCGCCAAGCGGCTGGTGGAGATCGTCAACGAGACCGGCGCGGACGCCATCGCCCACGGCGCCACCGGCAAGGGCAACGATCAGGTGCGCTTCGAGCTGGGCGCCTACGCCCTGAAGCCCGACGTGAAGGTCATCGCCCCCTGGCGCGAGTGGGATCTCCTCTCCCGCGAGAAGCTCATGGCCTACGCCGAGACCCACGGGATTCCGGTGGACTTCGCCAAGGCCGGCAAGAAGTCGCCCTACTCGATGGACGCGAACCTGCTGCACATCTCCTACGAGGGCGGCATTCTCGAGGATCCCTGGGCCGAGCCGGAGGAGGAGATGTGGCGCTGGAGCGTCTCCCCGGAGAAGGCGCCGGACGAACCCACCTACCTCGAGCTCACGTTCGAGAAGGGGGACATCGTCGCCATCGACGGCCGGCCCACCAGCCCGGCCCGGGTCATGGAGTACCTCAACGAGGTGGGCGGCGCCAACGGCGTCGGCCGCGACGATATCGTGGAGAACCGCTACGTGGGCATGAAGTCCCGCGGCTGCTACGAAACCCCGGCCGGGACCATCATGCTCAAGGCGCACCGGGCGATGGAGTCCCTGACCCTGGACCGCGAGGTGGCCCACCTCAAGGACGAGCTGATGCCGCGCTACGCCAGCCTGGTCTACAACGGCTACTGGTGGAGCCCCGAGCGGCGCATGCTGCAGGAGATGATCGACGCCTCCCAGGCCACCGTGAACGGCGTGGTGCGGGTGAAGCTCTACAAGGGCAACGTCATCATCGCCGGACGCCGCTCCGAGACCGACAGCCTGTTCGACGAGAGCATCGCCACCTTCGAGGACGACGCCGGCGCCTACGACCAGAAGGACGCCGCCGGCTTCATCAAGCTCAACGCCCTGCGCCTGCGCATCGCCGCCCGCAAGGGCCGTTGATTCCAGGCTGACGGGGTGGCTGGTTCAACTACAGGTTAATAGACAGGATTATCAGGATTTGCAGGATGACTTCCGGCCGCCCCGGGATGTCGCAGAAAGCATGGCTCTGGCACCAAACGGGCAGCAGGCGCCCTTTGGCCGGAAGTCCTCATTTCAAATCCTGTTAATCATGTAAATTCTGCCTATTCAAATTGCCGGGAGGCGCATCGATGCGGATTCTCCATACCATGCTGCGGGTGGGCGACCTGGACCGCTCCATCGCTTTCTATACCGAGATCATGGGCATGAAGCTGCTGCGGCGGCAGGACTATCCCGACGGCAGGTTCACCCTGGCCTTCGTCGGCTATGGCGACGAGGCGGACAACAGCGTCGTCGAGCTGACCTACAACTGGGGCGTGGATGGCTACGAGGTGGGCAGCGGCTTCGGTCACATCGCCGTCGAGGTGGATGACGTCTACAAGGCCTGTGACGACATCCGCGCCCGGGGCGGCAAGATCATCCGCGATGCGGGCCCCATGAACGCCGGCAGCACCGTCATCGCCTTCGTCGAGGACCCCGACGGCTATCCGGTGGAGCTCATCGGCCGCCGGTAGGGGCCGGCGCCCCCCGCGGGTCGGCGTTGATTGTCGGAAAAGCCGGGCGTTGCCCGGCTTTTCCGTTCCGGGCGAATAGGACTTTCTCTCCGCCCGTCGCCGGTGAAGCGGCCCGCCCCGGCATGTGCGGGGTCAGAGGCGGCCGAGGAAACGCTCCACGCCGGTGAGAAACATCTGCACGGCCACCGCGGTCAGCAGCATGCCCATGAGGCGCTGCAGGGCATGGAGCCCGCGCTTGCCGAGGAGGTGGCTGAGGGGCTCGGAGGCGAGCAGCACCAGGGTGCTCGCGCAGGCGGCCAGGGTGATGGCGGCGGCCCACTCCCAGACCCGGTCCGGCTCGCGCGAGACCAGCAGCAGGACGGTAGCCATGGCCGAGGGGCCGGCGATGAGCGGGGTGGCCAGCGGCACCACCAGGGGTTCACCCGCCGGGTCGTAGCCGAACAGCCCCTCCGGGTGGGGAAAGATCATGCGCAGGGCGATGAGGAACAGGATGACGCCGCCGGCCACGGTCAGGGCCGGATCCTCGATGCGCAGAACGCTGAGCAGCCCCCGCCCCCCGACCAGGAACAGCAGCAGGATTCCGTAGGCGATGAGGGATTCGCGCAGGATGATCCGGCGTCGGCGTGGCGGGGGGATGTCGCCCAGGATGGCGAGGAAGGTCGGGACGTTGCCCAGGGGATCGACCACGATCACCAGCAGGATCGCCGCCGAAATCAGGGTCAGTCCGGGGTCCATGGCGGTTCCGGGCGTCAGCGGGCGTTGAGCCGCTCGAGGCACTCGAGATAGGCGATCTCGTCCGGGGCGCAGCCATTCTGCTGGGCCCGCCACAGCGCTTCGCCGAGGCAGTCCATCATGCGATGCTCGACGGCGTGCGGATCGCCGATCCCGAGCACCAGCCGGTGGTAGACCGTACCGATCCCGGCCGGCCGATCCGTGGCCACCTGCTCCTTCAGCGCGATATGCATGCCCATGTGCAGGAAGGGATTCTCATCGCCCAGTTCGGGGAGGTAGTCGCGCTCCAGGTGGCGCTCCTCGCCCATCAGGACGGGATGGTACTCGGGATGGGCGGCGATCACCTCGGCCACCAGCTGCTCCAGCGGCTCCAGCGGCTCGCTGTGCTGCTGCTTTCGCCACACCGTGTAGTAGAAGCGGCGCAGGTTGTCGCGGTTGTGTCCAAACACGGGTCGGCCCCTGGGTGGCGTTGGGGTAAGGATAGTTCAGAGTCCGGCGCGAGGGTGACGGTTTTCTCTTCGCCGGGCGGCGGCGGCCGCACGTTGGCCGGGTTCAATCAGAGGTCTTGTGTCGATATTCGCACAGGTCCTCGATGACGCAGGAACCGCAGCGGGGCTTGCGCGCGAGGCAGGTGTAGCGGCCATGGAGGATGAGCCAGTGGTGGGCATCCTTGCGATACTCGGCCGGCACCAGCCGCAGCAGGCGCTTTTCCACCTCCAGGGGGGTCTTGCCCGGCGCAATCCCGGCGCGGTTGGACACCCGGAAGATGTGGGTGTCCACGGCGATGGTGGGTTCGCCGAACGCCGTATTGAGCACCACGTTGGCGGTCTTGCGGCCGACGCCGGGCAGCGCCTCCAGGGACGCCCGGTCGCGCGGCACCTCGCCTCCATGCCGTTCAAGGAGGATGCGGCAGGTCTCGATGATGTTCTTCGCCTTGCTGTTGAACAGGCCGACGGCCTTGATGTGCTCCTTCAGGCCCGCCTCGCCGAGCGCCGCGATGGCGGCCGGCGTGCTGGCCGCCGGGAACAGCCGCCGGGTGGCCTTGTTCACTCCCACATCGGTGGCCTGGGCGGAGAGGATGACCGCCACCAGCAGCTCGAACGGGGTGGTGTACTCGAGCTCGGTGGTGGGGTGCGGATTTTCGGCCCGCAGCCGGCGGAAGATCTCCGCCCGTTTTTCCCGGTTCATCGTCTCTGCCAGCTCCTCTTCGGCGCGGCCCAAGGGTAGCCGGAAAGTTGGCCGCTTGGGAACCGTGCATCGGCGGGATGCCCGTCGATTGGGCGCCGACGCGGCGGATGACCGGCGGACGGTTCAAGCTCCATTGCGTCCGGTGGACTTGCGCGCCGTCGGCACTCCCGCGTGGCGAGGTGGCCGGCGGCCGGCCACTGCCCGGGGCGGGATGCCCGTCGCGCCCTGTTACCGGTGGGGGGAATTCACGGAATCAGCGGTTCATCGCCGTTCAGGCCGAGGCCTCGGCGCCGCCTTCCACCTTCTCCGCCCGCCTGGCGCGCGCGGCACGGGCGGCGAGCCGGCCGTCGATGCTGTTCTTGAGGGCGATGAGCAGGCCCATGCCGAGGAAGGCGCCGGGGGGGAGGATGGCCAGCAGGAAGCCGCGGTAGTTTTCGAACACGTGGAGGGTCATGCCGCGGGCGGCCTCGCCGAACATCAGGTGGGCCTGGGCCAGCAGGGTGCCCTGGCCGAGCAGTTCCCGCATCCCGCCGAGCAGCACCAGCACGGCGGTAAAGCCGAAGCCCATGGCCAGGCCGTCGGCCAGCGCGAACCGGAACCGGTTCTTCGAGGCGAAGGCCTCGGCGCGGCCGATGATGACGCAGTTGGTGACGATGAGCGGGATGAAAATGCCCAGGATCTTGTACAGATCGTGGAAGAAGGCGTTCATGGTGAGCTCGACCGCCGTCACGAACGAGGCGATGACGAGCACGAACACCGGTATGCGCACCTCCTGGGGCACCAGGCTGCGGATGAGCGAGACGGTGATGTTGGACAGCACCAGTACCGCCACGGTGGCAAGGCCGAGGCCGAGGCCGTTGACCACGTTGGTGGTCACCGCGAGCAGGGGACAGAGGCCGAGGAGCTGTACGAGTCCCGGGTTGTTGTCCCAGAAGCCGTTGCGGACGATGCTGCCGTAGGTGCTGGACATCTCGTTCTCCGTCGTCAGGAGCGCTGCTCGGCGGTCGGCGCCTTCTCTTCCCGCGGGAAGACCTCGTCCCGGTGCGCCTGGAACCAGGTGAGGGTGCTGTAGACCGACTTCACCACCGTGCGCGGGGTGATGGTGGCGCCGGTGAACTGATCGAAGACTCCGCCGTCCTTCTTGACCCGCCACTGCTGCGGGGTCGGGTCGCCGAGCGACTTGCCGGCGAAGCCGAGCACCCAGTCGGACTTCTCCAGTTCGATGAGATCACCCAGCCCGGGCGTCTCCTTGTGGGAGATGACCCGGACACCGGTCAGGCGTCCGTCCATCGCCACGCCCACCAGCAGCTTGATGGGCCCGGCATAGCCCTCGGGGGCGACGGTGGTGAACACCGCGGCCTGGGGCTGGCCCTTGAGCCGCGCCCGGTAGACGGTCACGTTGCCGCCCAGCTCCGGCACCTGGAACCGGATCGTGTCGTTGGGAATGTCGTTGTCGTGGCTCGCGGCCGGGAGCACCTGGTTGAGGTTGTGCAGCAGCGCCTCGCGCTCGTTGGCGGCGATGCGATCGCGGGTGACCTCCTCGGTCAGGCCGACGAGGCTGGTGCCGGCCACGGCGAACAGTCCGAGGACCAGGGCGTTGCGGAAAATGGACTGGAAGATGAGCTTCATGAAGCCTTGTCACCGTGGCCGTAGACCCGCGGCTGGGTATAGTAGTCGATGGTGGGGGCGGCCATGTTCATCAGCAGCACGCCGAATGCCACGCCATCGGGGTAGCCGCCCCAGGTGCGGATGATGTAGGTGAGTATGCCGATGCCGGCGCCGAAGATCAGCCGGCCGCGGGGGGTGGTGCAGGCGCTCACCGGATCGGTGGCGATGAAGAATGCTCCGAGCATGGCCGCGCCGCTGAAGACATGGAACAGCGGGGTGGCGTAGCGGCCCGGGTCAACCAGGTTGAAGATCATCGC
>JAQVKR010000418.1 GCA_028694565.1 Gammaproteobacteria bacterium
CAGCTTGCCCGGCAGCGCCGGCCCCTGGGTGACCTTCTTGCGCACCACCTTGCGCCCCGCGCGGCTGCGCCGCTGGGCATTGCCGATGGCCAGCTCCGCGATGCGCTCGCCCATCTCGGTGTGCTGGTTGAGCCACAGGCTGAAGGCGTCGCGCACCACGCCGGAGACGAACGCGGCGCACTCCCGCGAGGAGAGCCGCTCCTTGGTCTGGCCGGAGAACTGCGGGTCGGCCAGCTTCACCGAGAGAATGTAGGAGACCGAATCCCAGACATCCTCGGGCGCAAGCTTGAGCCCCCGCGGCAGCAGGTTGCGGAACTCGCAGAACTCGCGCAGGGCCTCGGTGAGCCCCGTGCGCAGGCCGTTGACGTGGGTTCCGCCCTGGGCGGTGGGGATGAGATTGACGTAGCTCTCGGTGACCGCCTCGCCGCCCTCGGGCAGCCACACGACGGCCCAGTCGACCGCCTCGCGCTCACCCGCCAGGCTGCCCATGAACGGCGCCTCCGGCAGCCGCTCGGACGCCCCGACCTCATCCTCCAGGTAGGCCCGCAGGCCGTCCTCGTAGCACCACTCCTCGCGCTCTCCCGCCGCCTCGTCGCGGAAGGTCACGGTGAGCCCGGGGCACAGCACCGCCTTGGCCCGCAGCACGTGCTTGAGCCGGGGCACCGAGAACCGGGGCGAGTCGAAGAACTTCGCGTCGGGCCAGAACCGCACCGTGGTGCCGGTCTGGCGCCGGGGCACCTCGCCGATGGCCTCGAGCTCGGAGATCTTCTCGCCGTTGGCGAAGGCCATGTTGTACTCCTGCCCGCCCCGGCGCACCCACACTTCCAGGTGCCGGGACAGGGCGTTCACCACCGACACGCCGACCCCGTGCAGGCCGCCGGAGAAGCGGTAGGACTTGTTGGAGAACTTGCCGCCCGCGTGCAGCCGGGTGAGGATCACCTCCACCCCCGGCACCCCCTCCTCGGCGTGCAGATCCACCGGCATGCCGCGGCCGTCGTCGACCACCTCCAGCGAACCGTCCTGGTAGAGGGTCACGTCGATGCGCCGGGCGTGGCCGGCCACCGCCTCGTCCACGCTGTTGTCGATGACCTCCTGGGCCATGTGGTTGGGGCGGCTGGTGTCGGTGTACATGCCCGGGCGCTTGCGCACCGGGTCGAGTCCGCTCAGAACCTCGATGTCGTTGGCGTTGTAGGCTTCGCGAGTCATGTCGATGGCAGGTTGTCCGGCGGTTGGGACACGGGCGGATCGTGCGGCCCGCGGGCGTTACCGGGCGGCATTATACAGCCCTCGCGGGAGGCGGGTCACAGCCCGTCGGGGAGCACGCCGCAGAAGCGCAGCGCCCGGTCCACCACCGCCCCGAAATTCTCGAACCCGTGCGACCCGCCGGCCGTCAGAATCCGGGGGCTATCCGGATACTTGCGCAGCGCCTGGCGGTAGTCGAGGGTCTCGTCGCCGCTCTGCAGCAGCAGCAGGAAGCGTCCCGGATGGCTGACCCGCCCCACGTCCAGGGCGCGCAGGGCCGTGATGTGCTCCGCCACCAGTTCGTAGCGCTCGCCGGTATAGAGGTTCTGCTGCGGCCCCAGGTAGCCGGCCAGGAGCTCGTAGGGGCGCACGGCCGGATTGACCAGCACGGCCCGCAGTCCGTACCGCTCCGCCAGCCAGGTGGCATAGTAGCCCCCCAGCGAACTGCCCACCAGCGCCAGCCCGCCGGGCAGGAGCCGCTCCGCCTCCGCCTCCAGCTGGACGATGGCCCGTTCCGGACGGTCGGAGAGCGCCGGCACCCGGATCCGGTCCCCCAGCCCCAGCGCCTCCATGCGCGCCACCAGGATGCGCGCCTTGCGGGACGCGGGCGAGGAGTTGAAACCGTGGATGTAGAGAATGGAGGGGGTGGGAGTGGACACAGCGCGGAATTCGAAGACGGAACGTAATGGACAGGATTTACAGGATTTACAGGATTTATCAGGATGGACAGGATTTCTGTCAGGACGAGGAACTGAGGCAGTGTAGGTGCAGATTCATCTGCACAACAGAACCGCTGTTCAACGCCCGGCCCGGCCGGATGAATCCGGCCCTACGGCAGCCCGGCGTCCGGGCCACGCCGGCGCTTTCCTCCCGCCTCTTTCATCCCGCATCCGTTCATCAATACCCCACCGCGCCCTTGTCGGGAATGTAGACGAACTCGCGCAGGCGCACCACGCCGGTGTCGAAGCGTCCATCCTCGTGCAGCTCCAGCCAGCGGAAGCCGGGGTGGGCGTCGTCGATGGAGAAGTCGCGGCTGCCGGGACGGAACTGCAGGCAGGTGGAGGGCGAGGAGATCAGCTCCAGCCCGCCGCGCCGCTCCCGGTACTCCTGGTGCACGTGGCCCCACAGGAGCACGCGCGCGTTGGCGTGACGGTCGAGCACCCCGAGCAGCGCCTCGGCATTGTCGAGCCCGAGCGCGTCGAGCCAGCGGCTGCCCACCGGAACGGGCTGGTGATGGAGGGTAATCAGGGCGTGGTGCCCGGGATGCGCCGCCAGGCAGCCCTCCAGCCGCTCCAGCTCCCGCTCGGAGACCCGCCCGCCCACCTGACCCGGCACGGCCGAGTCCAGCAGCACCACCTGCCAGCGACCCAGGAGAAAACTCCGCTCGGGACGGAAGAAGGGATCGGAGAGGGCGGCTGCGGCCACGGACTGATCGTCGTGGTTGCCGGGTATCCAGTAGACCGGCGCCCCGATCCGTTCCAGTCCCGCGGCCAGATCCCGGTAGGCGGAGAGCGAGGCGTCCTGGGCGAGATCACCGGTGGCGAGCACGGCGTCGGGAGCGGGGAATTCGCGGCAGGCCAGATCCACCACCGACTGGAAGCTGGCCCTGGTATCCAGCCCCAACAGCGTCTCGCCACCGTTCGAAAACAGGTGCGTGTCGGTGATCTGCAGCAGTCGCATACCCATGAGGATCGTCTTTCCCTTCCCCGCGTGGCGCCTTCGCCCCTGTACGAACAAGCCCACCTGGTCAAACTTTAAGCGTTTTCAGGCGCTAATCTGTGACCAGTTCCTCATGCCTGAACCGGTAACCTCGCGCCAGGCAGAGCCGCAGCCACTCTCCCAGCAGGCGGTTGAGCT
>JAQVKR010000025.1 GCA_028694565.1 Gammaproteobacteria bacterium
ACCCACCAGGGAACGGCCGCCCAGAGCACGGCCGGTCCGGCGCCCGCCGGCGTGAAGGCCATGGCCAGCAGCAGGGCCGCGACGAACGCGACGTAGGCCAGCCGGGCCGGGGTCGCGCCCACGCCCGCCAGCGCGCTCCACTCCCAGGCCGCCAGCGCCGCCACGCCGGCGAAGCCGAGGGCGAAAGCCTCCCCCGACCACCCGAGGATGGCCCAGAGAGCCAGGGCCACCAGTACGATGGCCGTCAGAACCCGTTGTCTGAGCACCCTACCCCCGTTCAAGCTGCTCGCTTGTGCGGCCGAAGCGGCGTTCGCGCCCGGCGAAGGATTCGAGCGCCGCGGAGAAGGCCTCGGAGCCGAAGTCGGGCCACAGGATATCGGTAAAGTAGAGCTCGGTGTAAGCGAGCTGCCAGAGGAGAAAGTTGCTGATCCGCTGCTCGCCGCCGGTGCGGATGAACAGGTCCGGCTCCGGGAGATCGGTCAGGTTCAGATGCGCCTGCAGGCGCTCGGGCGTTATGTCCTCCGGATCCAGCCCGCCGCGCCGGACCTCGCGCGCCAGGGCGCGCGCCGCCTCGGTGATGTCCCAGCGGCCACCGTAGTTGGCGGCGATGTTGAGCATGAGGCCGGTGTTTCCGGCGGTCAGCGTCTCGGCCTTTTCGATGTGTTCCTGCAGCCGCGCGTCGAAGCGGCTCCGGTCACCGATGATGCGCAGGCGGACCCTGTTCTCGTGCAGCCGCCTCACCTCGCGCTGCAGGGCGGTCAGGAACAGCTCCATGAGCATGCCCACCTCATCGGCGGGCCGGCGCCAGTTCTCGCTGCTGAAAGCGAACAGGGTCAGCACCTCCACCCCGCAGCGCCCGCAGCTGCGCACCACCTTGCGCACCGCCTCCATGCCCGCCCGGTGGCCCGCGATGCGCGGTAGATGCCGCCGCCGCGCCCAGCGTCCGTTGCCATCCATGATGATGGCGACATGACGCGGGACGGCACCTCGCGCCTTGCCGCCTGGGTCGGCGTGTTTTTCCCTGGCCATCTTTCTCAACTGTCCTGCTTCGCCATTGTCGGTGCCCCGTAGGGGCCGGAACCGGGCGCGGCAATCGGCCACCCGGCCGCGAGCCCGCGCGGGCGTCCCGCTGACCGGATCTCCGCGGCCACGACCCTGTGTCTGCGCGCCGGTGCCGCCATTCTACCGCAAGCGCCGGCAAGACCGTCCGAGAGCGCGGACGGGCGGCGGTGGACCCTGCATGGGGCGGTGTCGGGAAAGCGACGGGGGCGGCCGGCCCCGGCCATCGATTGCGGTGTCGAACAGGCGGCTCCCGCCGCGGCGTGGAGGCCGGCAACGCGCGCGCTGGCGGCCACGGCACCCGCCCCGCCGCGGGGGCACCGGTCCCTGACGGGGCCGGCACGCCGCCGCCTGCGCGGGACGACGGACACGCGACGGCCGGCGCCGCCTACATCTCCATCAGGTCCTTTTCCTTCTCCGCAAGGACCACGTCCACCTCGGCCGTGTACTTGTCGGTCAGCTTCTGGACCTGTTCCTGGGCCTGGCGCTCCTGGTCCTCGCTGATCTCCTTCTCCTTCACCAGCTCCTTGAAGTGCTGGTTGGCGTCGCGGCGGATGTTGCGGATGGCCACCTTGGTGTTTTCGCCTTCGTGGCGCACCACCTTGATGAGATCGCGGCGCCGCTCCTCGGTGAGCGGTGGCAGCGGGATGCGGATCGTGGTGCCGGCCGTCGCCGGGTTGAGTCCCAGGTCGGAGGTGAGGATGGCCTTCTCCACCACCGGGACCATGTTCTTCTCCCACGGCGTGACGATCAGCGTCCTGGCGTCGCCCACGGAGACGTTGGCGACCTGACTGATGGGCATTTCGCTGCCGTAGTAGTCCACGCGGATGTGTTCCAGCAGGCTCGGATGGGCCCGTCCGGTGCGGAGCTTGGCGAGTTCATGCCGGAGCGCCTCAATACTCTTGCCCATGCGGGCCTCGGCATCTTTGCGGATTTCCTCGATCATGCCTCTACCCCCTGTTCGACCAGTGTCCCTTCATCCTCTCCGGCCACCGCGCGCTGCAGGGCGCCGGGCTTGTTCATGTTGAAGACCCGGATGGGCATGCCGTGGTCCCGGCAGAGCAGGATCGCCGTCAGATCCATCACCCCCAGCTCCCGGGCGAGAACCTCGTCGTAGGTCAGGCGGGTGTAGCGCCGGGCGGAGAGGTCCTTGACCGGATCGGCGGTATAGACACCATCCACCTTGGTGGCCTTGAGCACCAGGTCGGCCCGGATCTCGATGCCCCGCAGACAGGCCGCCGAGTCGGTGGTGAAGAAAGGATTGCCGGTTCCGGCGGCAAAGATGACCACGCCGCCCCGCTCCAGGCGCCGGATGGCGCGGAGGCGGTCGAACCCCTCGCTGAAGGGGCTCATCGGGACGGCGGACATGACGCCGGCCTCGAGGCCGCGCGCACTGAGGGCGTCGCGCATGGCCAGGGCGTTGATGACCGTGGCGAGCATGCCCATGTGGTCGCCGGTGACCCGGTCCATGCCGGCGGCGGCCAGGGCCGCGCCGCGGAAGATGTTGCCCCCGCCGATGACCAGCCCGACCTGCACGCCAGCGGCGGCAAGCTCCGCCACCTCGTCGGCGACCCGGCCGAGGACGGCCGGGTCGATGCCATGGTCGGCGCCGCCCATCAGCGCCTCCCCGCTCAGCTTGAGCAGGATGCGGCGGGCGGCCGCGACTGTGCCGGATTCAGCCAAGGCCTCAGCCTCCGCGAACCTGGCTCATCACCTCTTCGGCGAAGTTCTCGGTCTTCTTCTCGATGCCCTCGCCCACCTCGAACCGGATGAAGCCGGCCACCTCGGCGCCCTTGCCCTTGAGCAGCGCATCGACCTTGGTGTTGGGGTCCTTCACGAACGGCTGGCCCAGCAGGGTGACTTCCTCGAGGTACTTGCGGATCCGGCCCTCGACCATCTTCTCGATGATGTTGGCGGGCTTGCCGCTGGCGGCGGCCTGGGCCTCGGCGACGTCGCGCTCCTTGGCCACTTCGTCGGCCGGCACCTGCTCGGGCCTGACGCACAGGGGGCGGCTGGCGGCGACGTGCATGGCCAGGTCGCGCGCCAGTTCGACGTCGCCACCGGCCACATCCACCACCACGCCGATGCGGGTGCCGTGCAGGTAGCTGCCGAGGACGCCCTGGGTCTCGATGCGGGCGAAACGGCGCACGTTCATGTTCTCGCCCAGCTTGGCGATCAGCGCCTTGCGGGCCTCTTCCACGGTGGTGGCGTCCCCATCGCCCAGGGGCATGGCGAGCAGCGCATCCAGGTCGGCCGGGTCGGCGGCCAGCACCCGGGCGCAGACCGCGTTGGCGAAGGCCTGGAAATCCTCGTTCTTGGCCACGAAGTCGGTTTCGCAGTTAATCTCGACCACGGCGGCGCTGCGGGCGTCGTCGGACTGCTGGATGATGATCAATCCCTCCGCCGCGATGCGGCCGGCCTTCTTGTCGGCCTTGGCCGCGCCGGACTTGCGCATCAGCTCGATGGCGGCCTCGATGTCGCCGTTGGTTTCCGTCAGGGCCTTCTTGCATTCCATCATGCCGGCCCCGGTACGCTCGCGGAGTTCCTTGACAAGTGCCGCAGTAATTGCCATTTGCTCGCCCTCAGTCAACTGTTCGAATTCAAAGTAAGACACTACGAGGCCCGGGGTGCGGCCCGGCGACGAGCCGCCCGCCCGGGCCTGAAACCAATGCGCGAACGGCCGGGCAGGCCACCCTGCCCGGCCGTGGGCAATCGCATCAGGCCTCGGCTTCGGACCCGGCCTTGGCCTCTTCCTCCCCGCCCTCCATCACCTCGGCGACGATGTTCTCGTCCTCGACTTCGACGAAGTCGTCCTCGGACGCGCCGGCATTGATGGACAGGGCGCGGGCCTCGACGATGGCGTCGGCGGCGGCGCGCACGTAGAGCTGCACCGCGCGGATGGCATCGTCGTTGCCGGGAATCACGTAGTCGACGTTGTCGGGGGAGTTGTTGGTGTCCACGACACCGACCACCGGAATGCCCAGCTTCGCCGCCTCGCTGATGGCGATCTTCTCGTGGCCCACATCCACCACGAACAGGGCGTCGGGCAGGCCGGGCATGTCCTTGATACCGCCCAGGCTCTTCTCGAGCTTGTCCCGCTCGCGGGTCAGCATCAGCACCTCTTTCTTGCCCAGGCGATCGAAGGTGCCGTCCCCGGCCATCGCCTCGAGCTCCTTGAGGCGGCGGATGGACTGCTTCACGGTGCGGAAGTTGGTGAGCATGCCGCCGAGCCAGCGGTGATCGACATAGGGCATGCCGCAGCGCTGGGCTTCCTGGCGAATGCTCTCGGAAGCGGCGCGCTTGGTGCCGACGAAGAGAATCTTGCCCTTCTTGGAGGCCAGCTTGCCCATGAAGTTCATGGCATCCTGGAGCAACGGCAGGGTATGCTCCAGGTTGATGATGTGAATCTTGTTCCGGTGGCCGAAGATATAGGGGGCCATCTTCGGGCACCAGTAGCGGGTCTGGTGGCCGAAGTGGGCGCCGGCCTCCAGCATCTGTCTCATGGTGATGTCTGCCATCTGTAGGTTTCCTCGCGTTTCGGGTTGAGCCTCCACGCACCCCATGGGCCGACCCGCCGCGGCGGGCACCCCGGCACATGTGCCGGTGCGTGTGTGGATTGGGCCCGGCGGCTGCCGGGCCTGTTTGCCATTCAAGGGCGCGCTTTATACCATAGCTCGCTTCCCACAACAATGCGGGGGCGTTCAGGCGCGCCCGGCGCTTCCCCGTGCAAACGAACAATCTTTATCAAACTCAATGACATGACCGCAACAATCAAGACTCCGGAAGAAATCGAGAAGATGCGCGTGGCGGGGCGCCTGGCCGCCGAGGTGCTGGTGATGATCGAACCGCACGTCAACGCCGGCGTCACCACCGAGGAGCTCGACCGCATCTGCCACGACTACATCGTGAACGTGCAGGGCGCCATCCCCGCGCCGCTCAACTACCACGGCTTCCCCAAGTCCATCTGCACTTCGCTGAACCACCAGGTCTGCCATGGCATCCCCGGTGAGCGGGTGCTCAAGAACGGCGATATTCTCAACATCGACATCACCGTCATCAAGGACGGCTATCACGGCGACACCAGCCGCATGTTCTTCGTGGGAAAGCCCTCCATCATCGCCGAGCGGGTCAGCCGGGTGAGCCGGGAGTGTCTCTACCTGGGCATCCGCATGGTGAAGCCGGGGGTGCGCCTGGGCGATATCGGCAACGCCATCCAGCGGCATGCCGAAGCCAGCAGCTGCTCGGTGGTGCGGGAGTACTGCGGACACGGCATCGGCAAGAAGTTCCATGAGGAGCCCCAGGTGCTGCATTACGGCGAGCCGGGCACGGGGATGGCGCTGCGGGAGGGCATGACCTTCACCATCGAGCCGATGATCAACGCCGGCAAGCACCAGATCCGCATGCTGCGCGACGGCTGGACCGTGGTCACCAAGGATCACAGCCTCTCGGCGCAGTGGGAGCACACCCTCCTGGTCACCGCCGGCGGGGTCGAGGTGCTCACCCTGCGGCCGGGCGAAGCCATCTGACGGCACCCATGGAAGCCGCCGCCCTCACCGACAGGGAACTGTTCGACAGCGAGGGACTGGAATCCCGGCTCAGCGGCGGCGGCAGCCCGGTCACGGCATTCCGCGGCGCCCTGAAGAACGGCAGGGAGGTTCTGAGCCGGCGCTACCTGGATGGCTGCCACGCCAGCGTGCTCGTGACCCAGCAGACCGCCCTCGTGGATACCCTCGTGGTGCGCGCCTGGCGGCACCTGGCGCTGGCCGACTCCCCCGAGGTGGCGCTGGTGGCGGTGGGCGGCTACGGCCGCGGCGAGCTCTTCCCCTGCTCCGACGTGGATCTGCTGATCCTGCTGCGGGGCGACGATCACGACGCCTGGCGCGAACCCATCGAGAACTTTCTGCGCCTGCTGTGGGACATCGGCCTGGAGGTCGGCCACAGCGTCCGCAGCCTGCAGGACTGCACCCGCGAGGCGGAACGCGACATCACCATCGCCACCTCGCTGATGGAGGCCCGGCTCCTGGCCGGCCCCGAACCGCTCTACCGGGCCATGCGCGCCGGGGCCGGACCGAACCACATCTGGCCCAGCCGGAAGTTCTTCGAGGCGAAGCGGGAAGAGCAGATCCAGCGCCACCGGAAGTACCACGACACCGGCTACAACCTGGAACCCAACGTCAAGGGCAGCCCCGGGGGCCTGCGGGACATCCACATGATCGGCTGGGTGGCGAAGCGCCACTTCGGTGCCGACACGCTCTACGGCCTGGTGGAGCACGACTTTCTGAGCGAGGCGGAGTACCGCACCCTGGCCGACGGCCAGGCCTTCCTGTGGCGGGTGCGCTTCGGCCTGCACCTGATCACCGGCCGCCGCGAAGACCGCCTGCTGTTCGACCACCAGCGCACCCTGGCCGAACAGTTCGGCTACCGCGACGCCGACCACAACCTGGCGGTGGAACAGTTCATGAAGCGCTACTACCGCACGGTGCGGGAGTTGCGGCTGCTCAACGAGCTGCTGCTGCAGCTGTTCCAGGAGGCGATCCTCTATCCCGACGACCAGGAGCGGCCCCAGCCGCTGAATGCGCGCTTCCAGCTCCGCAAGGGCTTCATCGAGGCCGGCAGTCCCCACGTGTTCCGACACCGTCCCGCCGCGCTGCTGGAGATCTTCCTGCTCATGGCCCAGCACCCCGAGATCAAGGGGGTGCGGGCGGCCACCATCCGCCTCATCCGCGACCATCTCCACCTCATCGACGACGACTTCCGCGCCAGTCTCTCCTGCCGCAGCCTGTTCATGGAGCTGCTGCGCCAGCCCCAGGGGATCACCCACGCGCTGCGGCGGATGAACAGCTATGGCGTCCTCGGCGTCTACATTCCGGCGTTCGGACGCATCATCGGCCAGATGCAGTACGACCTGTTCCACGTCTACACGGTGGACGAGCACATCCTGTTCGTGCTGCGCAACCTGCGCCGGCTGTGCGTGGAGGAGTTCACCCACGAATTCCCCCTCTGCAGCGAGCTGATCCGGCGCATCCCGAAGCTCGAGCTGCTCTACCTCGGGGCGCTGTTCCACGACATCGCCAAGGGCCGTGGCGGGGACCACTCCGAGATCGGGGCCGAGGAGGCCGAAACCTTCTGCCTGCAGCATGGCCTGAGCAACTACGATGCCCGGCTGGTGGCCTGGCTGGTGCAGCACCACCTCGTCCTCTCGGTTACCGCCCAGCGCCAGGACATCTCCGATCCGGACGTGATCAACGCCTTCGCCGCCAAGGTCCGCGACCAGGTGCACCTGGACTACCTCTACCTGCTCACCGTGGCGGACATACGGGGCACCAATCCGACCCTGTGGAACAGCTGGAAGGAGTCCCTGCTCTACGAGCTCTACATGGCCACCAAGCGGGCCCTGCGGCGCGGCCTGGAGAACCCCATCGACAAGAGCGATCGGATTCGCGAGACCCAGGAAGACGCCCGCGGGCAGCTGCTGGGCAGCGGGGTGGATCCGGAGGAGGTCCGCGCCTTCTGGAACGACCAGGGCGAGGATTACTTCCTGCGCTACTCCGCCGACGAGATTGCCCGCCACACCCAGAGCATCCTCGAACGGGGACGCGACCGGACCCCGCTGGTCCTGGCCAGGCGCCAGAGCCGGCGCGGCGGCTCGGAAATCTTCATCTACACCCACCACCGCGAAGAGCTCTTCGCCGCCACCACCTCCGCCCTCGAGCGCCTGGGGCTCAACGTGGTGGACGCCCGGATCATCACCTCCATCTCCGGCTTCACCCTCGATGCCTACATCGTCCTGGAAGAGGACGGCCAACCCATCCAGAGCGACATGCGGGCCGCCGAGATCGTCGCGGCCCTGGAGCACGTGCTCTCCTCCCCCGGCGACATGGCCCTGGAGGTCAGCCGCCAGATCCACCGCCATCTGCGCCACTTCCGTACCCGGACCGAGGTGAACTTCTACACCGACGCCACCAACCACCGCACGGTGCTCGAGCTCATCGCCGGTGACCGCCCGGGACTCCTGGCGCATGTGGGCCGGGCCTTCATGGAACACGGCGTGCGCCTGCAGACCGCCAAGATCACCACGCTGGGGGAGCGGGTGGAGGACATCTTCTTCATTACCGATCCCCAGGGCCTGCCCTTCCAGGACGCCGATCGCCTGGGCCACCTGGCCACCGCCATCCGCACCCAGCTGGACAGCTGAACCGAAGCCGCCGCCTAGCAGCCTGTCGGACTTGAGCGATCGTAGCGAGCCGAGTGGGAGAGCGAGGACAGATGGGGCCGATTTTTAGGCGCATAGTGGGTCTATGTAACGAAAAATCGGGTTCATATGGGCCGCTGTCCCGCCGGCGCAGTAGATCAGCTTCAAGTCCGAAGATCAGCTTCAAGTCCGACAGGCTGCCGGAGATTGACAGTGCGGATTCGTTGGTTATTATATCTTTACTATTTTAGTCGGTCTTTGCGGGGTTATCCGGCATGACGAATCCCGGATGGACCCGATTCCATAACAACCAACGGAGGAATGACCATGAGCAACACCTATTACGAAGCTGTGGATCAACTCGAGAAGGCGAAGGTCGACCCGGAATACATCGCCGGCTGGGCCAGCGGGTTCCTGCACAACCCCGGGCGCGAGGAGCAGACCAATACCGACGCCTTCGAGGCGGGCTACGCCGACGGTCGCGAGAACAACCTCGACAACTTCAAGAACTGGATCAAGGGATAGGAAAGAGCAGGGTTACAGGGAACAGATAAAAGATAACAGGGGCGCGGCCTGTTCCCTGTTCCCTGTTCACCGCTTCTTCCCGTTTGGTCCCTGCGCCCGGAGTCCGTATACTTGTGCTTTTGGCGCGCCGGGCGGCCAGATGAATCCCGATCTCGACCGACTCCATCCCTATCCCTTCGAGAAGCTGACCCGGTTGAAGGCCGGCGTGACGCCGCCGGCGGGACTGGCCCCCATTCCGCTGTCCATCGGCGAACCGAAACACGCCGCGCCGGGCTTCGTCCTCGAGGAGTTGATCACCCACCTGCACGGGGTATCCGCCTATCCCGCCACCCGGGGAACGCCCGCACTGCGCGGCGCCGTGGCCGAATGGCTCACCCGGCGCTACGGGCTGGCGCCGGGAGGGGTGGATCCCGAGCGCCACGTCCTGCCGGTGAACGGCACCCGCGAGGCCCTGTTCGCCGTCGCCCAGGCCCTGGTGGATCGCTCCCGCCGGCCGCTGGTGGCCATGCCCAACCCCTTCTACCAGATTTACGAGGGCGCGGCCCTGCTCGCCGGCGCGGAGCCCCGCTACCTGGCCACGCCGCCGGAAACCGGCTTCCTGCCCGATCTCGACTCGGTCCCGGAGAGCGCCTGGTCGCGCTGCCAGCTGCTCTACCTGTGCAACCCCGGCAACCCCACCGGGGCCGTTCTGCCGGAGTCGTTCCTGACCCGGGTGCTGGATCTGGCCGACCGGCACGACTTCGTCGTGGCGGCCGACGAGTGCTATTCCGAGATCTACCTTGACGAGGAACGCCCGCCGCCGGGCCTGCTGGAGGTGGCACAGCGGCAGGGCCGCTCCGGCTTCGAGCGCTGCCTGGTATTCAACAGCCTGTCCAAGCGCTCCAGCCTGCCCGGCCTGCGTTCGGGATTCGTCGCCGGCGACCAGCGGCTTATCGAGCGCTTTCTCCTCTACCGCACCTATCACGGCTCCGCCATGCCGCTCCACGTCCAGGCCGCCAGCACCCTGGCCTGGGGCGACGAGGCGCACGTGCGCGCCAACCGGCAGCTCTACCGGCGGAAATTCGATGCGGTGCTGGAGATTCTCGGTGACGCCCTACCCCTCGGCCGCCCCGCGGGCGGGTTCTTCCTGTGGCCGGCAACACCGGTGTCCGACACCGAGTTCACCCGCGAACTCTTTGCCCGCACCAACGTCACCGTCCTGCCGGGCAGCTACCTCTCCCGTCCCGTCGCCGGCCGCGACCCGGGCGAGCGCCGCGTGCGCATCGCCCTGGTGGCGCCGCTGGAGGACTGCGTGGATGCGGCGCGGCGGATACGGGGCTTTCTCGGATAGAATTCACATGGGCGGGATTGGCAGGGTTTTTCACGATTCACAGGATTAAGGCCGCATCAGGCATCGGGCGATTCGGGACAGGGCCGGCGGTTCAACGATGACCGGCGGCGCCCTCAATACCCGATACGCAATACCTGAAACCGGTTTCGCTTGATTCCATATCACACCGCGGCCCGAGTCGCCGCCGCAGTCTCGGAGGAAGGACATGAGCAACATTCAGGACATCATCGAGCAGGCCTTTGAGGACCGGGCCAGCTTCACCCCGGCAAACGCCCCGGCGGACGTGCGCGATGCCGTCCAGGAAGCGCTGGCGCAGCTCGACCGCGGCGCGCTGCGGGTGGCGGAGAAGCGCGACGGCGACTGGCAGGTCAACCAGTGGCTGAAGAAGGCCGTGCTGCTCTCCTTCCGGCTCGAGGACAACCAGACCATCGAGGCCGGCTATACCCGCTTCCACGACAAGGTGCCGTCCAAGTACGCCGCCTACAGCGACGAGATGTTCCGCCGCGACGGCGTGCGCGTGGTGCCCGACGCCACCGTGCGCCGGGGCGCCTACATCGCCCCCAGCGTGGTGCTGATGCCCTCGTTCGTGAACATCGGCGCCTATGTCGACTCCGGTACCATGGTGGACACCTGGTCCACCGTCGGTTCCTGCGCCCAGATCGGCAAGAACGTCCATCTCTCCGGCGGCGTCGGCATCGGCGGTGTGCTCGAGCCGCTGCAGGCGGCCCCCACCATCATCGAGGACAACTGCTTCATCGGCGCCCGTTCCGAGGTGGTGGAAGGGGTCATCGTGGGCGAGGGCTCGGTCATCTCGATGGGCGTCTACATCGGCCAGAGCACCCGCATCTACAACCGCGAGACCGGCGAGATCAGCTACGGCCGCATTCCCCCGGGCTCGGTGGTGGTCTCCGGCAACCTGCCCTCCAAGGACGGCAAGTACAGCCTCTACTGCGCGGTAATCGTCAAGCAGGTGGACGAGAAGACCCGCAGCAAGGTGGGCATCAACGAGCTGCTCCGGGATATCTGATATTTTGAATGGACAGGATTTGCAGGATTAACAGGATTGGCTTTTGCCTTCAGCGCGATGGCACTGTGAGCGCGGCTTGATGCTGATTTTCCCTGCCGACTGGATGTTTCCGGGGTGGCGACAGCATTCCCTATCCGCCCGGCATAACGGCTCAACTCAAAAATCATGTAAATCCTGTTAATCCTGTCTATTACGAATCTTTAAGAAATGATTACCCTCTACGGCATCAGGAACTGCGACACGGTGCGCAAGGCGCGCCGGTGGCTGGAGGCGCGCGGGGTGGAGTACCGCTTCCACGACTTCCGGGCGGACGGCACCGACCCGGAGCGCTTCCGCGCCTGGCTCGCGGAGGTGGGCGAGGACAGGCTCATCAACCGCCGGGGGTCAAGCTGGCGCAAGATACCCGAGGCCGAGCGCACCGCGCTGGACGGAGAGGGGCTCGTGCGCCTGATGGTGGCGCACCCCGCCATCGTCAAGCGACCGGTCCTGGACCTCGGCGACCGGCGCGAGGTGGGCTTCTCCGAGGACGCCTACGGGCGGCTGTTTCCGTGAGCGGCGGCCTCTCCCCCACCCTGGAGCTGGCCCTGGAGCTGATCCGCCGCCCATCGGTCACTCCCGAGGACGCCGGGTGCCAGGCCCTGCTCATGGAGCGGCTCGAGCGGCTCGGCTTCCGCACGGAGCGGCTGCGCTTCGGCGCGGTGGAGAACTTCTGGGCCCGGCGCGGGGAACAGGGTCCGGTTCTCGCCTTCGCCGGCCATACCGACGTGGTGCCCGCCGGCCCGGAGGCGCGCTGGAGCGTTCCCCCCTTCGCACCCGAGATTCGCGACGGCGTTCTCTTCGGCCGCGGCGCGGCCGACATGAAGGGCAGCATCGCCGCCATGGTCACCGCCTGCGAGCGGTTCCTCATCCGCCATCCGCAACCGGCCGGCGCCATCGCCTTCCTCATCACCGCCGACGAGGAGGGCCCCGCCGTGGACGGCACGGCCCGGGTGGTGGAGCTCCTGGAGGCCCGCGGGGAGAAGATGGACTGGTGCCTGGTGGGCGAGCCCTCCAGCGAGGAGCGCCTCGGCGACGTCATCAAGAACGGCCGGCGGGGCTCCCTCGGCGGGCGCCTCGTGGTGCACGGCGTGCAGGGACACGTGGCCTATCCGCACCTGGCGGACAACCCGGTCCACCGCTTCGCGCCGGCCCTGGCGGAACTGGCCGCCACCACCTGGGACGAGGGCAGCGGGGATTTCCCGCCCACCACCTTCCAGGTCTCCAATATCCGCGCCGGCACGGGCGCCACCAACGTGATACCCGGGGATCTGGAGGCGCTGTTCAACTTCCGCTTTTCCACCGCCGTCACCCAGGCCGGGCTGGAGGGCCGGGTGGAGGCGATCCTGCGTCGCCACGGACTGGCCTACGAGCTCAGCTGGAACCTGAGCGGCAACCCGTTCCTGACCCCCGCCGGCGCCCTGGTGGAGGCCGCCTGCGCCGCGGCGGCGGATGTCACCGGCGGGCCGACCCGCCTATCCACCGCCGGCGGCACCTCCGACGGGCGCTTCATCGCCCCCACGGGCGCCCAGGTGGTTGAGCTCGGACCGGTGAACGCCTCCATCCACAAGGTTGACGAACACGTGATCGCGGCCGATCTCGACCGCCTGTCGCTGATCTATGAAGGTATCCTGGAACGCCTGCTGGCCCCCTCCTGACGCGGTGCCCGGCCGCCGGCGCAGGGCATCCTCCGGCTGCGCGTCCAGCTGGACACGGCTCCCCATTCTCGCTTTCCTCCTGTTCCTCGGCGGGTGCGCGGAACCGCCCCGGCTGCCGCTCCTGGGCCCGGACGCCGTGGTGCTGGCCTTCGGCGACAGCCTTACCTACGGCACCGGTGCCGCCCCCGGACAGGGCTACCCGGAACAGCTCGCCCGCCGCACCGGGCTGAAGGTAATCAACGCCGGTCGTCCCGGCGAGCTCAGCGGCGCGGGCGTGGAACGCCTGCCGGCGCTCCTGGAACGCCACCGCCCCGCCCTGGTGGTCGTCTGCCACGGCGGCAATGATCTGTTGCGGTTGAAGAACGGGAAGCTCCTGCAGGAGAACCTGTTGCGGATGGTGGAGCTGGCTCAGGCAAGCGGTGCGGCGGTGGTGCTCATCGGGGTGCCGAAGCCCGGCCTGCTGCTCTCGGTGCCGGCGCTGTACCGGGAGGTCGCGGAGCAGGCCGGGGTGCCCCTGGAGGCGGAGG
>JAQVKR010000026.1 GCA_028694565.1 Gammaproteobacteria bacterium
TCTGCTCCCGCAGCTCGCGGCCGAACTTGGCGCCCATGGACTCGTCGGAGAGGTAGGTGATGTGGCCCAGCATGCGGGCCAGCATCAGCCCGCGCCGGGGCACCACGCCCTGCTCGTAGTAGCGCCCGTCATGGAACTCGGGGTCGGTGAGGATGGCCTGCCGGGCCACCTCGTTGAAGGCGATGTTCTGGGCCGAGAGCTTCGGCGCGGCGGCGATCACCACGGCGTGGGCGATCCGGTCGGGGTAGTCGATGGCCCACTGCAGCGCCTGCATGCCGCCGAGGCTGCCGCCGATGACCGCCGCCCAGCGCTCGATGCCCAGGCTCTCGGCGAGCCGCTGCTGGCTGTTGACCCAGTCCTTCACCGTGACGATGGGAAAGTCCGGGCCGTAGAACTGTCCCGTGGCCGGGTTCGGGGTGTTGGGGCCGGTGGAGCCCTTGCAGCCGCCCAGGTTGTTCACGCTGACCACGAAGAAGCGGTTGGTGTCGATGGGCTTGCCGGGGCCGATGGCCGTCTCCCACCAGCCCGGCTTGCGATCCTCGGGGCTGTGGTAGCCGGCGGCGTGGTGATCCCCGGACAGCGCATGACAGATGAGTATCGCGTTGCTGCGCGCCCCGTTCAGCTCGCCATAGGTCTCGTAGACCAGGTCGTAGCTCTCCAGCACCCGCCCGGAAACGAGCTCCAGCGGCTGGTCGAAGTGCTGTCGGGCCGGCGTGACCAGGCCGACCGAATCGGGGGGGAAGGGCTCGGGCATCCTGCGTGGAATCAACTGGCCGATGGTGATTGCGAAGGCGAAAGTCTAATGGACGCCAATCCGCCCAGCAAGGGAGGCGGGGCGCCGGGAGGCGTCTCCCGGGCCTTAATCCGCCACCGGCAAATCCGCCCGGGATGCCGCATCCAGCGGCGGGGGCAGCTTGCCGGGGCCGGTGACCACCAGGTGCTTCTGCCGTCCCTGCTCGCCGCTGGCCACCCGGACCCGGCTGCGGGGAACCCCGAGCAGCTTGGCCAGGAACTTCACCAGGTGGGCGTTGGCCTGGCCCTCCACCGGCGGGGCGGTGATGCGGACCTTGAGCCGATCGCCCTGGATGCCGGTCACCTCGTCGCGGCTGGCGCGCGGCTGGATGTGCAGGAACAGGTGCAGTTCGTCATCCTCCCAGCGGTACCAGCTCATCCCAGCGCCAGTCCCCGGCCCAGGTCGGCGATGGGGGCCACCAGCAGGATGGAGGTGAGCTGCAGCAGGATGAGCACCAGCACCGGCGAGAAGTCGATGCCGCCCATGGGTGGCAGCATGCGCCGCGCGGGCCCCAGCAGCGGTGCGTTGAGGCGGTAGAGCAGCATCGTCACGGGGTGGCGGCCGCCGGGGCTGATCCAGCTCAGCACCACCTCGATGAGGATGCTGAAGGTGAATATGCGCACCAGGGTCTGGAGCAGTTCCGCGACCGCCCACACCAGCAGCCCGATGAAGCCCCCGGCGTGCCCCAGGACGCCCAGGATCAGGGCCAGCTCCACCATCTGCAGCACCAGCATCAGCGCCACGCTCGCCAGATCCACTCCGCCGTAGCCGGGAATGAAGCGCCGCAGGGGGCGCAGCACCGGGTTGGTGGCCTTCACCAGGAACTGGGACAGCGGATTGTAGAAGTCGGCGCGCACCCAGGCGAGCAGGAAGCGCAGCATGACGATGATGATGTACACGCCGAACAGGGTGCTGATGAGAAAGGTGGCGGCGTTGACGGTATACGGGCTGGTTCCCATGCTCTGACCTCTTCGGGGCTGCGGTTAGTCGGGATCCTTGCCCAGGAGCGCGGCCAGCTCCCGGGACCGGTCCCGGGCGGCCGTGAGCGCGTCGCGGAACAGCTCGCGCAGGCTGCCTTCCTCGAGCACGTTGAGCGCGCGCTCGGTGGTGCCGCCGGGCGAGGTGACGCGCTGGCGCAGCAGGGAGGGCTCCTCGTCGCTCTCCAGGGCCATCTTGGCGGCGCCGAAGGCCGTCTGCAGCGTCAGCAGCCGCGCCGTGCGCTCCGGCAGCCCGATCGCCTGCGCCGCGCCCTGCATGGCCTCCATGACCAGGAAGAAGTAGGCCGGTCCGCTGCCCGACAGCGCCGTCACGGCGTCCATCTGCTCCTCGCTCTCCAGCCACAGGGTCAGGCCCACGGCCCGCAGCACCGACTCGGCCTGGTCGCGCTGGGCGGCCGTCACGGCCGCGGTGGCGAACAGCGCCGTGGCGCCGCTCTTCACCAGGGCCGGGGTGTTGGGCATGGTGCGCACCAGGGGCACGCCCGCGCCGAGCCAGCGCTGCAGGTCGGTGGTGCGGATGCCGGCGGCGATGGAGACCACCAGGGTTCCGTGTTCCCGCACCACCGGCGCCAGCTCGGCGGCCACCTTCGGCAGGATCTGGGGCTTGACCGCCAGCACCGCCACGCCGGCCCCGGCCGCCGCCTCGCGGTTGTCGTGGGTGGTGCGGACGCCGAAGCGGGCGCGCAGCGAGGCGAGAGCCTCCTCGCCGGGGTCGCTGACCCGGATGCGCTCCGGGTCGTAACCGTCGGCGATGAGCCCGCCGACGAGGCTGCTGCACATGTTCCCGCCGCCGATGAAGCTGATGATTCCCTGTTCCACGTCGGACTCCTGGAATAAATATCAAAAGACTTTGAATGGACAGGATTCACAGGATGTATTGCCTGTTCCGGACCGCTTCGGCAATGCCAGGCCGCGAACGGGGAGCGGCAGCAGTGGGGATCATTGTTCCAGGCGCCCTTCGTTAATCCTGTCAATCCTGTTAATCCTGTCTATTTCATTTGGTTCATTATCTCTATGGCGCTGAATGGGGCCTCCAATGTCGCCGCCCGGTGGCCCGATTGCAAGGCTCAGCCCCGGGCGCCGAAGAGATCGGTGCCGATGCGCACGAGGGTGGCGCCCTCGGCGATGGCGGCCTCGAAGTCGTCGGACATGCCCATGGACAGGGTGTCCAGCGCCAGGCCGTCGCGGTTCAGCGCCGCCAGGGCCTCCCGCAGCCGGCGGAAGAGCGCGCGTACGGCCTCTTCCCCGGCGCTTCGCGCCGGTGCCGGAATCGCCATCAGGCCGCGCAGCCGCAGCCGCGGCAGCGCCGCCACGGCCCGGGCCAGGGCCGGCAGGTCCCCGGGATCCGCGCCCGACTTGCTGGCCTCGCCGCTGATGTTCACCTGCAGGCAGACGTTGAGGGGCGGCAGCGTCTCCGGGCGCTGCTCGCTCAGCCGCCGGGCCACTTTCAGCCGATCCACGCTGTGGACCCAGTGGAAGCGCTCGGCGATGCCGCGGGTCTTGTTGGACTGGATGGGGCCGATGAAGTGCCACTCCAGGTCCAGATCGGCAAGGGCGTCCATCTTCTCCAGCGCCTCGCGCAGGTAGCTCTCGCCGAACCGGCGCTGGCCCGCCGCCGCGGCGGCCCGGATGACATCCGCCGGGCGGGTCTTGCTGACCGCCAGCAGGGTGACGGATCCCGGATCCCGGTTGTGACATACCTCGGCGGCACGAATGCGGGCCTCGATTTGTGCCAAACACTCCGCAGTTTTTTCCATGTGACGCCCGGTCTGTGTAGGCTAAACTGAAGAAACAAAAAGTTTAAGGAACCACGGCCTCAGTTCCCTGGCGGCCCGGAGCCCGCATTGGCGCTCCGGCGCGCGGCCATGTCGGCGCAGCCCGGGCGCCGCGGGATCACCCGGTGGTTCCCGGCTTGATACGGCATCTCATTTTAGGGGATCTCGATGGACATTACCGAGCTGCTTGCTTTCAGCGTCAAGAACGGCGCCTCAGACCTGCACCTCTCCGCCGGGCTGCCCCCGATCATCCGCGTGGATGGCGACGTTCGGCGCATCAACGTGCCGCCGCTGGATCACAAGCAGGTCCACGGGCTCATCTACGACATCATGAACGACAAGCAGCGGAAGGACTTCGAGGAGTTCCTGGAGACGGACTTTTCCTTCGAGATTCCGGGCGTGGCCCGCTTCCGCGTCAACGCCTTCCACCAGAACCGCGGCGTGGCCGGCGTCTTCCGTACCATTCCCTCGCGGGTCCAGACCCTGGAGGAGCTGGGGTTCGGCAAGAACTTCCAGGACATCGCCGACGCGCCGCGCGGCCTTATCCTGGTCACCGGGCCCACCGGCTCGGGCAAGAGCACGACCCTGGCGGCCATGCTCGACTACCTCAACGAGATCCGCTACCAGCACATCCTCACCATCGAGGACCCCATCGAGTTCGTGCACGAGAGCAAGAAGTGTCTGGTCAACCAGCGCGAGGTCCACCGCGACACCCTCGGCTTCAACGAGGCGCTGCGCGCCGGGTTGCGCGAGGATCCGGACATCATCCTGGTGGGCGAGATGCGCGACCTCGAGACCATCCGCCTGGCGCTCACCGCCGCGGAGACCGGCCACCTGGTGTTCGGCACCCTGCACACCACCTCCGCGGCCAAGACCATCGACCGCGTGGTGGACGTCTTCCCCGCCGGGGAGAAGGACATGGTCCGCTCCATGCTCTCCGAGTCGCTGCGCTCGGTGATCTCCCAGACGCTGCTCAAGCGCGTGGGCGGCGGGCGCATCGCGGCCCACGAAATCATGGTGGCCACTCCGGCCATCCGCAACCTGATCCGCGAGGACAAGATCGCCCAGATGTACTCGGCCATCCAGACCGGCCATGCCCTGGGCATGCACACGCTCGATCAGCACCTGCTGGAACTCGTCAACAAGGGTATCGTGAGCCGTCTTGACGCCCGGGCCAAGGGCCAGGACAAGGAGCTCTTCCGGTGATGCCCGGGGAGAGGTCGCCGATGGATTTCGAATCCCTGCTGAAACTCATGGTCCACAAGCAGGCCTCGGACCTGTTCATCACCGTGGGCATGCCGCCGACCGTGAAGGTCCACGGGAAGCTCGTTCCCGTGGGGCAGAAGCCCCTCTCGCCGCAGCAGGTGCGCGAAGCGGTCACCGGCATCATGACCGAGGAGCAGCGCAAGGAGTTCGCCCGTACCCGCGAGTGCAACTTCGCCATCAGCGCCACCGGCGTGGGCCGGTTCCGCGTCAGCGCCTTCCAGCAGCGCGGGGTGGCGGGCATGGTGCTGCGCCGCATCGAGACGCGCATTCCCAGCACCGAGGAGCTGCACCTGCCGCCGATCATCAAGAACCTGGCGATGACCAAGCGCGGACTGGTGATCTTCGTGGGCGGCACCGGCACCGGTAAGTCCACCTCCCTGGCGGCGGTCATAGGCTACCGCAACCAGAACACCGGCGGCCACATCATCACCATCGAGGACCCCATCGAGTTCATCCACCAGCACGCGCTCTCCATCATCACCCAGCGCGAGGTGGGCATCGACACCGACTCCTACGAGGTGGCGCTGAAGAACACCCTGCGCCAGGCCCCGGACGTCATCCTCATCGGCGAAATCAGGGCCCGCGAGACCATGGACTACGCGGTGGCGTTCGCCGAGACCGGCCACCTCTGCCTCGCCACGCTGCACGCCAACAACGCCAACCAGGCCATGGACCGGATCATCAACTTCTTCCCGGAGGATCGCCGCGATCAGCTGTTCATGGACCTGTCGCTCAACCTCAAGGCGATCGTGGCCCAGCAGCTCATCCCCACCCCCGACGGCAAGAGCCGGCGGGTGGCGGTGGAGGTGATGATCAACACCCCCCTCATCCAGGACCACCTGCGCAAGGGCGAGGTGCACCTGCTCAAGGAGATCATGAAGAACTCCACCGAGCACGGCATGTGCACCTTCGACCAGGCCCTGTTCCAGCTGTTCAAGGCGGGCGAAATCACCTACGAGGACGCCCTGCACCATGCCGACGCCCCCAACGATCTGCGCCTGATGATCAAGCTCGACAGCGAGAAGGGCGTGGACCGCTATGCCGCCGGCATGGACGGCATCGGCCTGGTGGAGGAGTGAGGGCGCGGGATCGGGCTTCCGGCCGCCGGGTTCCCGGTCCCCGGTAGGGAGGTCTCCGCCCGCCATGCCGGCGCGCCGGCCAGCGCGGGCCGGCGGCGCGTTACGCCCCGAACACCTGCCGGGCGTCGAACACCGGGCCGTCCACGCACACCCGCTTCATGGCGGGGCCGGCATCGGTCCGGATCTCCACCGCGCAGCCGGCGCAGCCTCCCACGGCACAGGCCATGAACTCCTCCAGCGACACCTGGCAGGGGAGGTCGTACTCCCGCGCCAGCCGCGCCGCGGCCTCCAGCATGGGGTGGGGGCCGCAGGAGAACACCGCCACCTCTTCCCGCCGGGCGGGCTCGAGGGCCTCGAGCCAGGCCCGGGCCAGGTCGGTGACGTAGCCCTCGAAGCAGCCGGGGTAGCCCTGCCGGCTGGCCAGCCGGCTCGGAACGCCCCAGTCCTCCAGCAGCGGCATGGCGGCGATGACGCCCTCCGGCACGCCCGGGACCAGCATCCGCGAGGGCCGCGCCTGGAACGGGAAGGGGACCTCGGAGCCCATGATGACGAAGGGAGCCCACGGTGCGCCGCGGCGCTTCAGCTCCTCGGCCAGGAACAGCATGGGGGGAATGCCCACGCCGCCGCCGATGAGCAGCGTTCTCGGCCGTGCCGGGTCGGGGCTGAAGGGCGTCCCGATGGGGCCCATGACGCTGAGGGTCTCGCCGGTCCCGCGCCGGGCGAGCAGGCGGGTGCCCTCCCCGACGGCCTTGTAGAGGAAGTCCACCCAGCCGGCCTGCGCGTCCACCCGCATGATGGAGAGCGGCCGGCGCATGGGCAGCAGCGGATCGCACTGGAGGTGGGCGAAGCTGCCCGCCCGGGCGTGCGCGGCGATGCGCGGGGCCCGGATGCGCAGGATGTGCTGGGCGCCGGGATGGGCCTCGTGGGCGAGGATCTCGCACTCCTCCACGAAGATGGTGTCGCGATGGGCTCTGTCGTTCATGGGTGGGGTAATCCGGTTGTCGGCTCGGCCGGTCGCTGATCATACTCGCCCGGGCACGGGCAAGGCCACAGCGCAGAACGCCGACCCCGCCCCGGCGGGGGCGCGGCCGGGAATCAGCGGAGCTCGTAGACCAGGCGGCCCTGGACCAGGGTGTGGGTGACCCGGCCGCGGAACTCCCAGCCGCGGAAGGGCGTGTTGCGGCCGTGGCTCAGCAGGGCGCCGGGATCGAGGCGCCAGGCGTGCCCGCTGTCGATCACGCAGAGATCGGCGCGGGTGCCGGGGGTCAGGGTCCCGGTTTCGATGCCGAGGATTTCCGCCGGCCCGCGGGTCACCCGCGCCAGGGCGGTGTTGAGGTCGAACGCCCCCTCGTCCACCAGTCGCAGGGTCAGGGGCAGCAGGGTCTCCAGGGCGGAGATGCCGGGCAGGGTGCCGTTGAAGGGGGCCAGCTTGGCCTCCGGCTCGTGGGGCTGGTGATCGGAGCAGATGGCGGTGATGACCCCCTCGGCCACCCCGGCGCGCAGGGCGTCGCGGTCGCGGAGGGTGCGCAGGGGCGGGATGACGTGGAACATCGGGTCGAAGCCCGCCACGTCCATCTCGGTGAGGTGCAGCTGATGGTCGGCCACGTCGGCGGTGACCCGCAGTCCGCGGGCACGGGCATCGGCCACCATCTCCACGCTGCGGGCGGTGGACAGCCGGCAGAAGTGGGCGCGCACTCCGGTCTGCTCGATGAGCAGCAGGCAGCGGGCCAGCTCCACCGTCTCGCTGGTCTCGGGGATGCCCGGCAGCCCGAGACGGGTGCTGACGCTGCCCTCGTGCATGAAGCCGGACTGGCCCAGCCAGGGATCCCGGGTCTGCAGGTAGACGGTCAGCCCGTAGGTGGCGGCATACTCCAGCGCCCGGCGCAGGACCTCGCTGTTGCGGATCGGCCGGCCGGCATTGCTCACCCCGACGCACCCTTCCGCCTTGAGCGCGGCCATCTCCGCGAGCTGCTCGCCCTCCAGTCCCTGGGTCAGCGCGCCCAGGGTCAGCACCCAGGCGCGTCCCGACTGCTTGGCGCGGTGGCGCACCAGCTCCGCCACCGCGGGGGTGTCGATGACCGGACTGGTGTCGGGAGGGCAGCAGACGGTGGTGACGCCGCCGGAGACCGCGGCCCGGGTCTCGCTGGCGATGGTGGCCTTCTGCTCGTGGCCCGGTTCGCGCAGCCGTGCGCTGAGATCCACCAGCCCCGGGCAGACCATGCGTCCGGCGGCCTCGATCTCGATCTCGGGCGTGAAGCCGTCCGGGGCCTCCCCCACGGCAACGATGCGCCCGCTGGCGATGAACAGGTCGCGGACCCCGTCGACGCGGCTGGAGGGATCCACCACGTGCCCGTTGCGGATGGCGATGCGGTTCATTCTGGCTCCTTGGCGGCGGTTTCGCGGGCGCCGGGGCTGCGGCCCATGGCCATGGACATCACCGCCATGCGCACGGCGATGCCGTAGCTCACCTGGCGGAGGATCACCGACTGCGGCCCGTCGGCCACGGAGGAGGCGATCTCCACCCCCCGGTTGATGGGGCCGGGGTGCATGACCAGGGCGTCGGGCCGGGCCAGCGCGAGCTTCTCCTCGGTCAGGCCGTAGCGCTGGAAGTATTCGTGCTCGCTCGGCAGCAGGGCGCTCTGCATGCGCTCCTTCTGCAGCCGCAGCATGATCACCACGTCCGCGCCGGCCAGGCCCTGGCCGAGGCTGGTGAAGACCCGGGTGCCGAGGGACTCGATGTCCACCGGCAGCAGGGTGCGGGGCGCGATGACGCGCACCTCGCCCGCGCCGAGGGTGTTCAGGGCGTGAATCTGGGAGCGGGCCACCCGCGAGTGCAGGATGTCGCCCACGATGGCGACACACAGGCTGTCGAACGCGCCCTTGTGGCGGCGGATGGTGAGCATGTCCAGCATCGCCTGGGTCGGGTGGGCGTGCTGGCCGTCGCCGGCGTTGACGATGCTCACGTGGGGCGCGGCGTGCTGGGCCATGAAATGGCTGGCGCCGCTGTGCTGGTGGCGCACCACGAACATGTCGGTGTGCATCGCCTCCAGGTTCTTCTGGGTGTCCAGCAGCGATTCGCCCTTGGCGGTGGCCGAGGTGCTCACGTTGATGTTGAGCACATCCGCCGAGAGGCGCTTGGCGGCGAGCTCGAAGGTGGTGCGGGTCCGGGTGCTGGTCTCGAAGAACAGGTTGACGATGGTCTTGCCGCGCAGCAGCGGCACCTTCTTCACCGGCTGCTCGCCGACCACCACGAACGAGTCGGCGGTGTCGAGGATGTCGGTGAGGATGCGCCGCGGCAGTCCCTCCACGGTGAGGAAGTGGCGCAGGCGGCCCTGCGCGTCCAGTTGCATGGTGTTCCAGTTGCCGGGGAAGTTCATGATCGCTCCGCCGCCATGGGCTCGGTTCCCAGTCCAGAAGCTTAGCTCTGATTCTCCGCCACGGAGGACGAGGGGCTCGCGCCGGGCCGCGTCCGGGGGCGCCGCGGACGGGATTCCGCCGCGCCGCCGTTCAGCCGGCCGGGCGCCTCCTGTGGCCGCCGTGGCAATTCACGCCCGGGTCAATCCACGTCCTGGACCTTGAGCTCCAGGGGGGCCGGCCCGGAGAGCTTGACGTGCTGATTCCGGTCCAGCGCCATGTGCCTGCCCGTCACGTCGGCCTGCACGGGCAGCTCGCGCCCGTCCCGCTCCACCAGCACCGCCAGGGTGACGGTGGCGGGGCGCCCGTAGTCGAACAGCTCGTTGAGGGCCGCGCGCACGGTGCGCCCGGTGGAGAGCACGTCATCCACCAGGATGACGTGGCGGCCGTCCACGTCGAAGGGGAGATGCGAGGGGCGGACCTGGGGGTTGAGCCCGATACGGGTGAAGTCGTCCCGGTAGAAGGAGATGTCCAGTGTCCCCAGGGGCTGCTCCAGGCCGAGCAGGCGGTGCAGGCGCTCGGCCACCCAGGCGCCGCCGGTGTGGATGCCCACCATGACCGGGTCGGTGATGCCGGATCTGGCCAGGTGGTCGCGGAGGTCCTCGGCCATCTTCTCGATGAGGCCCTCGATGTCGTTCTGCGTTTCGCTCATGGGGATGGGTTCCGTTGCTGTTCCAGCCAGGTCTCCAGGATGACCTGGGCGGCGATGTGATCCAGGGGCGCGTCCGGGCGTGCTTTCCGGGCATGGCTTCCGCGCAGCCGGCTGGCCGCCTCCGCGGAGGAGAGCCGCTCGTCCACCGCGTGCACCGGCAGGCCGAAACGGCCGTGCAGGCGGTTCATGAAGCGCCGGGCGGCGCGGGTGACCTCGTGCTCGCTGCCGTCGGCGTTCAGGGGCAGGCCCACCACGATGAGATCGGGCCGCCACTGCTCGATAATCCGGGCGATGCGGTCCCAGTCGGGAATCCCGTCGCGGGCGGGGAGGATCTCCAGGGGGCGGGCGGTGGCGGTCAGCGCCTGGCCCGCGGCGACGCCGATGCGCCGCATCCCGAAATCGAACCCGAGGCAGGTGGGCGCCGTCCTTCCCGCCGCTTCGGGCCGGGCGGAATCAGGCATGACCCACTTCGCTGGAAATGCTGTCCAGGTCCACGCCCAGGAGACCGGCGGCGGCGTGCCAGCGCTGCTCCAGCGGGGTCTCGAACAGGATGGCGGCCTCCGCCGGCCCGCTCAGCCAGGCGTTCTCCGCCATCTCGCGCTCCAGCTGGCCGGCGCCCCAGCCGGCGTAGCCCAGCGCCAGCAGGGCGTCGCCGGGTCCCGCGCCCAGGGCGAGGGCCTCGAGGATGTCGCGGGAGGTGGTCACCGCGATCTCGTCGGTGACCGGCAGGGAGACGTCCCACTCTCCCACCGGCCGGTGCACGACGAAGCCGCGCTCGGTCTGGACCGGGCCGCCCCCCAGGATGAACTGGTCGCGGACCGCCGCGTCGCGGGTCTCTATCTCCATGTGCTGCAGCACGTCGCCCAGCCGGAGATCGAGGGGCCGGTTGATGACGATGCCCATGGCCCCCTGGTCGTTGTGTTCACAGATGTAGGTGACCGTATGGAAAAAATTCGGGTCGGCCAGGGCGGGCATGGCGATGAGGAAGTGGTTGCGCAGTGAGGTCGTGCCGAACATGGCCATAGTATCCGGCGAACCCCGGTGGAGTGGCAAGAGCGGTTCCCGTGAGCAGCCGCCCGAGGCCGGGCCGTCCACCACGAAGGCGCGAGGAGCGCGAAGCCTGAAAAGGCTGAATCGACAGGATTGGCGGGATTGACGGAGATTTGCGCTTCTTAGCTGCGTGCGCTGGTCCCGGCGCGGGCACCGCCGGGCATGTCCGTCGCGGGGACAAGGAAATCCCGTCAAACCGGTCCGTTTCTTCTCTAGGTTTTTCTTCGCGCCCTTGGTGGCGGGATTCGCCCGCGGCGGCGTGTCACTGGCTCACCAGGCGGTTGTCGCTGCGGAACACCCAGGTGCGGATGATCTCCAGCACGTCGGTGTCGCGGGTGATGGACTCGGGCAGGGGCGCGAAGGGCGCGGCCAGGTGCACGATGCGCAGCGCCGCGTCGTCCAGCAGCTTGCTGCCGGAGGACTTGAGCATCTCCACCTCGCGCACCGTTCCGTCGGCGTTGAGCCGCACCAGCAGCCGCAGGCTGCCGGAGACGCCCTGGCGCTTGGCCTCGTCCGGGTAGTTCAGGTTGCCGATGCGCTCCACCTTGCGCCGCCAGGCGTCCAGGTAGAGGGCGAAGCGGGACTCCCGGGTGTTGGCGGAGATGGTCCGCACCCGCTCCCGCTGGGAGTAGGCCTCGCGCTGCTGGTTGTACTCGGCGGTGAGGCTGGCGATGGCCAGGCTGCGGGTGATCAGCTGGCTGGCCGAGGGGGCCGCCTCCGGCTTGGGGCGGGCGGTGGGCGGGGCCGGCTCGCGCGGGGGGACCTTCTCCGGCGCCGGCGCCGTGGTGGTGACCGGGGCGCGCCGCTCGGGGGCGGCCGCCGGCTGGGGTTCCGGCGGCCGGGGCGGCGCCGGCTCCTCGGGGCCGGGGATCAGGCTGGCCGGCTCCGGACGGGAGGCGGGGAAGGGGGTCTGGGCCGGGCTCGCGGGGCGCTCCGGCTCCGCCTCCTCCTCGCCGCCGCCGAGCTGGTTGGCCTGGGCCAGGAAGTCGGCGTCCTCCGGCGGCGCCTCGCTGCGGCTGGCCACCAGGGTCACGTCCAGGGTGGGGAACAGCGGCGGGGCCGCCGGCAGCGGCATCCGGAAGCCCACCCCCAGGATGATCATGGCGTGCAGCGCGGCGGCCAGGAACAGGGCCAGGCCCAGTCTGTCGGCCGGATTCACGCGGGTGGGCCGGAGGGGGGGGAGGGTGGCTGCCATCGGTTCAGAGCGGCGCGCTGATGACCACCCGGGGCGGCGGATCGTTCACGAAGCTCACCCGCGCAGCCATGGCCGGGTTCATGTGCACCGTGCCTTCGCTGTCGATCAGCATCACGTAGCGGATTCCCATGTTTCTGGCCACCGACGGCCAGGCCTCCGGCCCCGCCACCACCAGCGCGGTGGCGGCGGCGTCGGCCAGGGTGCCGTTTTCGGCGATGACGGTCACCGAGCGCGTCCCCACGGCCGGGTAGCCGCTGCGGGGATCGATGATGTGGTGGTAGCGGCGCCCTTCATGCTCATAGTAGCGTTCGTAGTCGCCCGATGTGAACACGCTCTCGTCGCCGCTCACCTCCAGCGCGGCGATGCTGCCCGGGCCGCGGGGATCGCGGATGCCGATGCGCCAGGGGCGCTCCCCGTGGCGGCCGATGGCGCGCAGACCGCCGCCGCCGTTGATGATGGCGTTCTCGATGCCCATCTCCCGCAGCATGTCGATGATGCGATCCACGCCATAGCCCTTGGCGATGCCGCCCAGATCGAGCTTGACCGCCGGATTGATGCACTGCACCGTGCCGCCCTCGATGTGGACGTCGGCCATGGAGGGATGTTGCGCCACCAGCTCCGCCACCGCCTCGGCGGTGGGCGGCGGGCCGTGGGGGTCGTCGCTGTGGAAGCCCCACAGCGCGAACAGGCGGCTGGCCGCCGGGTTGAACAGCTCGCCGGAGGCCTCCGCCAGGTCGTGGGAGAGCCGGATCAGGGGCAGCAGGCCGGGGTCGGCCGCGAACGGCTCGCCGCCGGCGCAACGGGTGTTGAACTCGCCCAGCGTGCTCGGGCGCCAGGCGTGCCAGGCGTCGTTCATCAGCGTCAGCTCGCCGCTCATGCGGGTCGCCGCCGCCTCCGCGAGCTCCCGGGGCGCCCCGTAGACGGTCAGGTCGATGAGGGTGCCGAAGGCCAGCACCTGGGTTTCGTACAGGGGCTCGGGGGGGGGCGTGCAGGCGCTGAGAAGGAGCAGCAGCGCCGGGAGGAGTGCGCGGCGCATCATGAGCGGCCCAGCCGTTCGGCGAGGTGGTCCATGAGATGGCCGGCGATGT
>JAQVKR010000419.1 GCA_028694565.1 Gammaproteobacteria bacterium
CAGGCGCTCCTCGATCTGGGGCCGCGCCCCATGCACCAGCACCAGGCGCACGCCGAGGGAGTTGAGCAGGGCGATATCGTGGATGAGCGCGGGAAAATTGGGATCGGCCACCGCCTCGCCGCCGAACAGCACCACGAAGGTCCGGCCCCGGTGGGCGTGGATGTAGGGAGCCGAGCTCCTGAAGCTCTCCACGAAGGAGTTGCCGGACTGCCGGTCGTTCAAGGTGGGTCCTCGCTGGTTCCGCTGAATGGCCTGTGGGGATTCTAACGCATCAGGGGAGGCCGTGAGGAAATGCGGTGGTTCCGTGTTCCGTGTTCCGTGTTCCGTGTTCCGTGTTCCGTGAAGAGCGTCCCGGGAAATCGAGAGCCCGCGCAACCGCATCACGCATTACGGTGACGAGCAACTGACAACACCCGTACCCAGCGGAGACGCCGCTCCCCTCCCCCCAACCCCCTCCCGCAAGGGGAGGGGGAGCAGGCCGTGCGGCCACTCCACGCATCACGCATCACGCATCACGCATCACGCATCACGCATCACGCATCACGCACTCACGCATTCACGCACCCACGCATTCACGCATTCACGCATTCACGCATTCACGCATTCACCCATCACCCTTCACAGCAGAACCGCCCGATCAGCTGCTCCAGCAGATCCACGGTGGGGCGGACGCGGTCCAGCGCCAGGTACTCATCCGGCTGGTGGGCCTGGTCGATGTCGCCCGGGCCGAGGATCAGGGTCTCCATTCCCAGCGCCTGCAGGTAGGGCCCCTCGGTGCAGAAGGCCACGGCCTCGGCGCCGTGGCCGGTGAGCCGCTCGGCGGTCCGCACCAGTGCCGAGGCGGCCGGGGTCTCCATGGCGGGCGTGCCCCTGAACAGGGGGAAGATCTCCAGCTCCAGGCGCGAGTCCGCCAGCCGCCGCTCCAGCCGCCGGGCGAGCTCGCCGCGCAGATCGTCGAGCGCCATGCCCGGCAGCGGCCGCAGGTCGATATGCAGCTCGCAGCGCCCGCAGATGCGGTTGGGGTTGTCGCCGCCGTGGATGTGGCCCAGGTTGAGGGTGGGCACCTCCACCTGGAACAGGGGATCCCGGTGGGCCGCCTGCAGCTCCGCGCGCCAGGCCAGGATCTCGCCCAGCACCTCGTGCATCCCCTCCAGGGCGTTGACGCCGAGGGCGGGATCGCTGGAGTGGCCGGAACGGCCGGTGAGCCGGATGGCCTCCATCATGATGCCCTTGTGCATGCGCACGGGCCGCAGCCCCGTCGGCTCGCCGATGACCGCGTAGCGGCCCCGGGGACGCCCGGCGGCCACCAGGGCCTCGGCCCCCTCCATGCTGCTCTCCTCGTCGGCGGTGGCGAGGATGATGAGGGGCGAGCGCAGCTGCTCCGCCTCGAACCGCCGCGCCGCCTCGATGGCCAGCGGGAAGAAACCCTTCATGTCGGCGGTCCCCAGCCCATAGAGACGGTCGTCGGCCTCGGTGAGGACGAAGGGATCGAAGCGCCAGCGATCGGCGTCATAGGGCACGGTGTCGGTGTGGCCGGCCAGCACCAGGCCTCCCGGCCCGCCGCCCAGCGTGGCGATGAGGTTGACCTTCTCCGGCCGCTCCGGCAGGGGCATCACCTCCACGGCAAAGCCGAGCGCCTCCAGCCAGCCGGCGAGCGTGTCGATGACGGCGCGGTTGCTCTGGTCGAACTCGGGGCTGACGCTGCTTACCGAGGGGATGGCGACCAGGCGCCGCAGCATTTCGATGAGGCCGGGGACGGGTGCGTTCATGACGCAAGGATGTACCGGGTTCCGGCGGCGGCGCAAGCGCTCCATCGCGGATGATGGTGGGCCCCGGTCCCGCGTGCTAGATTATTCAGGTTGCGTCATGCGCCGGCGTGCGCATGCCCCCTCTCCCTTTGCGGCCATCCCATGATCAGACCTGCCGACCTGTCGGACATCGATGCGCTGGTGGCCATCGAGAACCGCTGTTTCGAGACCGATCGCCTCTCCCGGCGCAGCTTCCGCTACATGCTCACCAAGGCGAACAGCAGCCTGCTGGTGGAGGCGTCGGAGGGCGTAATCCGCGGCTATGCCCTGGTGCTCTACAATGCCGGCACCTCGCTGGCCCGGCTCTACTCCATCGCGGTGGACCCGGACCACCGCGGCCGGCAGCTCGGCGGGGAGCTGCTGCGGGCCGCGGAGGCCTCCGCCCTGGAGGCGGGCTGCGCCTACATGCGCCTGGAGGTGCGCCAGGACAACGAGGCCGCCCAGCGCCTCTACCAGGTGCTCGGCTACCAGAAGTTCGGCACCTGGCTCGACTACTACGAGGACCACGAGGAGGCGGTTCGCTACGAGAAGCTGCTCGCGCCCCACCTCAATCCCGATCTGGTCATCGTCCCCTACTACCAGCAGACCCTGGACTTCACCTGCGGCCCGGCCGCCCTGATGATGGCCATGAAGGCGCTGGATGCGGACACGGAGATGAGCCGGCGCCAGGAGATCCGCATCTGGCGGGAGGCCACCACGGTGTTCATGACCGCCGGCCACGGGGGCTGCGGCCCCTACGGACTGGCGCTGGCCGCCCACCACCGCGGCCTGGATGTGGACATCCACGTGGTGGACGACGAGGAGGCCATGTTCATCAGCTCGGTGCGCAGCGAGGAGAAAAAGGAGGTCATCCGGCTGGTGCAGGAGGACTTCCTCGACCAGATCCGCCAGCTCTCCCTGCCCCTGCATCACGACCGGCTGGGCGCGGCGGATCTGCGTGCGGCATTCGAGTCGGGCGCCATCCCGGTGGTGCTGATCAGCTCCTACCGCATCTACCGGGAGAAGTTCCCCCACTGGGTTGTGGTAACGGGCTTCGACGAACGCTATATCTACGTGCATGATCCCTTCGTGGACGACGAGGCCGGCAAGACGCAGACCGACTGCGTGAGCATGCCCATTCCCCAGAAGGACTTCGAACGCATGGCCCGCTACGGCAAGTCCGGGCAGCGCGCCGTGCTCATCCTCCGCAAGCGCAAGCCGCGCCGCCGCGGGCGGCGCGCCGGCTGAAACGACCGTTCACGGGAGCCATGGCCACTCAAGTCATCGTCGT
>JAQVKR010000420.1 GCA_028694565.1 Gammaproteobacteria bacterium
AACGGCGCGGGAAGGGGAACGGAGGGCGACGGTGATCGGGCGCGGCTGGCGCACCCGCTCCGCCCGCCGGGGCGGGAGACGTGGGGCGGAGTCCGTGGGTGGGGTGGGGCCCGGGGCGGGGCCGGGGTTCCGCTCCGCCCCGGGAGGTGCATCCAGCGCCGTCCGGCAAGACCGGGACAGGGCGCGGTGTAGGGGGGGCGGCGCGGACCCCCGTCAAGCGCCGGCATGCGGCTCCGGCGTTTTCCGCGGACTCCTTCCGGGCGCTTCGCCGAACGGGCCTGCGGGGGGCGGCACCCTAGGTCAGTTCGGCGTAGGCCGCCGCTTCCAGCAGCCCGGACAGGTCGCCCGGGTCGGCGGGCACCAGCTCGATCAGCCAGCCCGCGTGGTAGGGCGCGGCGTTGACCATGCCCGGCGCCGTCGCCAGGGCGGCGTTGCCGGCCACCACGATGCCCGTCAGCGGGGCGATGAGATCCGAGACCGCCTTGACCGACTCCAGGGCGCCGAAGGGCTCGCCCGCGGTGAGCGGGGCGCCGATTTCCGGCAGGTCCACGAACTCCAGCTCGCCGAGGGTTTCCTGGGCATGGTGGGTGATGCCGATCCGGCAGCGCCCGCCGAGCTCCAGGATCCAGAGATGATCGCTGCTGTAGCGGCGGTCAGGGGGTAGTGACATGTTTCACCTCGAGCGGGTTGCGCAGGGGCGCGTGGTCGGCCTGGCCGAAGAGATTCTCGGCCGCCTCCTGGATGCCCTCGGACAGGGTCGGATGGGCGTGCACGGTCTCGGCCAGCTCCTCGGCGGCACCGCCGCGGCGGATCACCGCCGCCGCCTCGTGCACCAGTTCGCTGGCGCAGGGGCCGACGATGTGGGCCCCGAGCAGCGTGCGGTTCCGCCCGTCGGCCACCAGCTTCACGAAGCCGCTGGTCTCGCCCATGGCCTGGGCGCGGCCGAGGGCGCGCAGCTCGAAGCGGCTGCAGGCCACCGCCGCTCCCCGGGCGCGGGCTTCCGGCTCGGTCAGTCCCACGCAGCCCACCTCGGGCCGGGTGAAGACGGCCAGCGGCACGTGGTCCGCGGCGTAGGGCCGGCCCTCGCCCCGCAGCATGTGCTCCACCGCCACCCGGGCCTGGGCCGAGGCGGCATGGGCCAGCATCGCCCCGCCGGTGACGTCCCCCGCCGCGTAGATGCCGGGCGCGGTGGTGCGCATCCAGGGGTCCACGGGAATCTCCCCGCCCGGGCCGGGCTCGATGCCCAGCCCGGGCGGCAGGCTGCCGGTGTTGGGCACGCGGCCGGTGCAGACCAGGATGCGCTCCGCCCGTCCCAGCGTCGTTTCGCCCTGGCAGGCGCGCAGCGCGTCGCCGTCCTCCTCCACGCGGTCCACGCCGCGGCCGCCGAGGAAGCGGATGCGGCGCCGCTTCAGTTCCCGGGCGATGAGCCGCGACACGTCCGGATCGAGGCCGGGCAGGGGCTGCGCGGCGCGCCCGGCCAGGGTCACCTCCACTCCCAGGGCGGCGAAGATGAAGGCGAACTCGCAGGCGATCACCCCGCCGCCCACGATGAGCAGGGAGGCGGGCAGCCGGCGCCAGCCCGGCACCTCGTCGCTGGTGCAGACCCGTTCGCCGTCGAGAGCGATGCCGGCCGGGACGCGGGGCCTGGAGCCGGTGCACAGCAGCAGGTGGTCCACCGGCACCCGGCGGCCGTCGCCGAGCTCCAGGAGGGGGCCGTGATCGAGCCGCGGCCGGGCGCGGGCCCGGATCAGCTCGATGCCCCGCTCGCCGAACAGGCCGTGGATGCCCTTGGCGAGGTCCTCGGTGAGGCGGGAGATTCCGGCGGTCATCTCGGGCCAGCGGGGTATCGCCGCGCCTTCCAGCGCGATGCCGAAGCGGGCCGCGTCGCGCAGCTGCTCCAGCAGGTGGCCGGTGGTGGCGAGCCGCTTGGTGGGGATGCAGCCGCGGTGCAGGCAGGTGCCGCCCAGCCCCGCGTCCTCGGCGAGGGTGACCCGGGCGCCGAGGGCGGCGGCCCGCAGGGCCGCCACGTAGCCCGCCGGACCGCCGCCGATGATGCCGACATGGGGTCGCTGTTCGCGGTGTTCCCGGAACGAGGTCATCAATGGATACCTCCTCGGATCAGAAGCGCCAGGTGAGGGCGGCGCCGAGCTGCCAGGCGCCGGCCTTAACCGCGGTGGCGCCGATGGCCTCCTTGTTGTCCAGCGCCACGCCGGCATGGGCGTCGAGGGTCAGCCCGGCGTTGATGTCCCAGCCCAGCCCGAGGGTCAGCTGGTCCTCCCATATCACCTCGGCGTTGGTGGCCTGGACGTACCGGACCAGGGCCGGGTTGAGCGGCACCGTGCCGCCGCCGAGCCACAGGGAGTCGATGTCGCCGACCGCGGAGCCCACGTCGTCGCGGATGGGGCTGTCGGCATGGCTGTAGCCGATGCGCCAGCGCAGGGAGCCGTGGCGGAGCTGGGCCCCGACCGCGGCGATGAGCTGGTTCTCGTACAGATCGCCGTAGGCCTCGGCGCTCTCCCAGTCCTTCCACACCAGGTCCGCGCCGAGCAGCAGGCGTCCGCCCAGCAGGCCGTCCGCGGCAATCCCGAGCCCCACTTCCCGGGGCTGCTCGAAGGTGGGGCTGTGATAGCCCGATGCCCCGTACTGGACCATGTTCCCGTACTCGATGGACAGGGGCGTGCGGTAGTAGCCGCCCAGGGTCAGTCCGCCGGCGGCGTAGGTGGCGCCGAGGGTGCCGCGGATGCCGAAGTTGCTGGTGGAGGCGGTGTTGCCGTTGAGGCCGGCCTGTCCCAGCCCCATGGCCACGGTGGCGGCGGCGCCAAGCGTCAGGCGTTCGGTGACGCGCCGGCTCAGGGCCGCGTTGGCGCCGAACACCAGGATCTCCGCCAGGGGGTCCAGGCTGCCGGCGACGCCGCGGAAGTCGGAGCCGACCCCCGCCACGACGCTCAGGCAGAGCCCCAGGGTGGTATCCGGCCCCAGCGGCTGGCTGACGGCCACGTTGGGCACCAGGTAGGGGCCGGCCCCGGAGTCGCCCGACCAGGCGCTGCCGCTGGTGCTGCCGTCATGGCGGGCCTCCAC
>JAQVKR010000421.1 GCA_028694565.1 Gammaproteobacteria bacterium
TCCCGGGGGGGGAAGGTGTTCGAGGCCGACGCCTGCATCGAGGAGGGCAAGGTGCGGCTGCTGTTTGGCTCCGGGGAGACACGCGCCGGCGCACGACGCTCCCGGGTGCATGCCGCCACGGATTCAGGCCCAGGGCGGTGACGGGCATGGCAATGCAGGGCAGGGAACCCCGTTCATCCGCCGGCATGTGCCACGTGGCACACCCGTCCGACACCGATCGGATGAGTGCCGGCGCTCTGCGCCATGTGGGCGTGGAGCGGCTGCGGCGCGGCCGTTACCAGCCGCGGCGGGACTTCCCGGACGAGGGGCTGGCCGAGCTCGCCGAATCGATTCGCAGCCAGGGGGTCGTGCAGCCCATCGTGGTGCGCAGCCTCGGCGGGGAGGACTACGAGATCGTTGCCGGCGAGCGGCGCTGGCGCGCGGCGCAGCGGGCTGGACTGCACGAAGTGCCGGTGCTGGTGCGGGAGCTGGACGACACCGCCGCGGCGGTGCTCGCGCTGCTGGAGAACACCCAGCGGGAGGACCTCAATCCCGTCGAGGCGGCCGAGGGCGTCGCCCGCCTGGTGGAGGAGTTCGGGCTGACCCACCAGGAGGTGGCGGAGGCCCTGGGGCGCAAGCGGGAGCACGTCTCGCACCTGCTGCGCATCACCCGGCTGGAGCCGCCTGTCAAGGCGCTGGTGGCCTCGGGCGCGCTCACCTTCGGTCACGCCAAGGTGCTCGCCGGGCTGCCCCCGGCGCGCCAGGTGGACCTGGCGCGTGAGGCCGCCGATCGCGGCTGCTCGGTGCGGCGGCTGGAGCAGCGGGCGAAGGCGCCAGCCGCCGGGCCGGTTGGCCGGGAGAATCGGGATCCGAATCTGGAGCAGCTGGAGCGGCGCGTCGGGGAGACGGTGGGGTCGCCCACGCGGCTCGAGTACGACGGGGCGTCCCGGCGCGGGACGATGACGCTCACCTTCCACAGCCACGAGGAGCTGGAAGGGATCCTTTCCCGGCTGGGTATTTCTCCGGAGGAGCCTTGACCATCGCCAGAATATTCCGCTATAGGTAAATTGCTCGACGAGTGTCGCTGCTCTCTCAGCGATGCCCTTGAAGCCTCTCCGGATCGGGCAGAGAGGCGGGCCCTGTGGCCTCGATCCATGATCAACAGCCCCACAGTGATAGTGTCTCCCTCGCGGGATCTATCTCCTTGGGGTTGCTGACCTCAGGTATTGCACCGCCTTGCGGGGAGACGCCCCGCAAGGGAACAGCGCTCCTTCCGCCGGGCGGATAACCAACCACCCACCCGACCGGAAGGAGACCGGAATGAGCGTCATGCACGCATTCGACATACTGGCGTTTGCCAAGAAGTTGAAGAACGCGGGCTACACCGAGGCCCAGGCCGAGGCGCTTGCCGAGGCGCAAGGCGAGGTGTTCCGCGAGATGCTCGAGTCCACGCTGGCCACCAAGGACGATGTCCGTGACATGGCCACCAAGACGGATGTCGAGGATCTCAAGGCCGCCACCAAGGCGGATATCGCGCGCCTGGAAGCCGCCACCAAGGCGGATATCGCCGCGCTGGATCATAAGATCGATCTGGTGGCCAACCGCCTGACCATCCGCCTCGGCGGCATGCTTGTCGTAGCCGTCGGTGCGCTGGCGGCGATGCGGTTCTTCGGCTGAATCATCAGCCACTGCTGCAGCAGTTCCAGAACTCTCAGGCTGAACCGTCAGCCATTCACCCCACCGGGGAGACACCTTCCCCGACGGGGCGCAATCCGCGCGGTGTTTCCCTGTATTCATCCAAGGAGAAACACCATGTCCGAAAACGCTTCCACGAAGTTCTTCGATCTCCACGTCACCGGCATCGGTTATCTCAACCGCGCCCGCGAGGTCCCGGTCCGCAGGGGCGATCCCTTCCTGGCCGTGGATATCTCGGCGCTGCACGGCGCCGCGGACCAGGTGGAGTACACCCGGTTCGACTGCCGCGTCTCCGGCGAGGAGGCGAAGAAGGTGGTCAAGGCGGCCATGAAGCACCTGCAGGCCGAGCGCAAGGTGCTGGTGGCCTTCAAGCTCGGCGATCTCTACGCCGAGACCTTCACCTACGGGAAGGGCGAGAAGGCGGGTCAGACCGGCGTCTCGCTCAAGGCCCGCCTGCTGCGCATCGACTGGGTCAAGGTGGATGGCGAGACCGTCTACTCCGCGCCCGCATCGTCCGATGCGCAGGCACGGTCCCAGGAGGGTGACGGCGAATCCGCTCCGGTGTCCGGGCCGGAAGCCTCTTCCGCCGACGCGGCGGAGGGTGTCGCGGACTACCTCCCCGAGGAGGTGACGCTCGCGCGGGATGATCCCGAGCTCGAGGCCAAGAAGGCACGACTGAAGGCGCAGGGCTACCGCTTCGACGGGCAGACCTGCACCTGGCGCCTGGCGGCAACGGCGGCCGCCTAGTTCCACAAGCGCGACAAGACAGCCGGGGAGTCATCCCCGGCTGTTCTTTCTTCAACCCTGCCGGGGATCACACCACCCCGCCAGGGGCGTGGCGTGTCTCCGGTTTCGTCCCCAAGGAGATATACCATGGTCAACTCGGCCGCTGAACGGGCACATGCCTGGGTAAACACCGCCATCGAGAGGTTCATGGGCGGCGACTGTGTCGATGCCGAAGTCGCGGCAGCTGAAGCTGGTCGTTATAACGCGTTCGGCGGCTTCCCCGAGCCGCCTTCCCTTGCAGACTTCCCGTCGTTGTGCGCCGCATTCCGACGGGGAATGCTCGAAGCGCGGGAGGATCTGGAGGCCGAAGATCGGGCCGAGGCTCTCTGGGTTCTCGATCCGGCCGAACTCGCAGATGAGTTTGATCACGTTTGCGAGTTCGAGCCCTGAACCAGGGCCGCTGTTCCCGACAAGGGAGGCGTGCTCCCCGGCGGGGCTCGTCTCCCCTGGCGGCCGTTCGTTCCACAGCAATCAGGGAGACCAACCCATGATCAAGATCAGCGGTGCTGTCACCGTGAAGACCATCAACGGCCGCAACGGCCCGTTCAACGTCGGCAAGCTCGTCACCGAGGTGGGCGAGTTCTCGGTCAAGGAGGGCATC
>JAQVKR010000422.1 GCA_028694565.1 Gammaproteobacteria bacterium
CGCCCTGCGCCACATCGACATGCTCGACCGGCTCTCCTATCCCGATTTCAAGGTGAGCCTCAAGGCGTCCGACGTGTTCATGACCGTGGCCGCCTACCGCCAGCTCGCCGGCCAGATCGAGCAGCCCCTGCATCTCGGCATCACCGAGGCGGGCGGACTGCGCTCCGGCGCGGTGAAGTCCGCCGTGGGGCTCGGCATGCTCCTGGCCGAGGGTATCGGCGATACGCTGCGCGTTTCGCTGGCCGCCGATCCCGTGGAGGAGATCAAGGTGGGGTTCGATATCCTCAAGAGCCTCCACCTGCGCAGCAAGGGCATCAACTTCATCGCCTGTCCCACCTGTGCCCGGCAGGAGTTCGATGTCATCGCGACGGTCAACGCCCTGGAGCAGCGGCTGGAGGATGTCATCGAGCCGCTCGACGTGGCCATCATCGGCTGCGTGGTCAACGGACCGGGGGAGGCCCGCGAGGCCCAGGTCGGCCTGACCGGCGGCGACCCCGCCAACCTGCTCTACCTGGACGGCAGCCCGAGCCGCAAGGTGGGCAATGCGGGCCTGGTGGACGAGCTGGAGCGGGTCATTCGCGAGCGTCTGCGGAAAAAGCCCGACGCGGAACAGGACAGCTGAGCAGTGCCCTCCGCCCCGGCGGAGAGCGGAAAGGTCAACGGGGGAAACTTGTCCAAAGCAATTCAGGCCGTCCGCGGGATGAACGATGTCCTGCCGGACCAGACGCCTTACTGGCAGCAGATCGAGGGCGCCGTGCGGCATATCCTCGCCGCGTATGGGTACAGCGAGATCCGCATGCCCGTGGTGGAGCGGACCGAGCTGTTCGCGCGCTCCATCGGCGAGGTCACCGATATCGTCGAGAAGGAGATGTACACCTTCGAGGATCGCAACGGCGACAGCCTGACGCTGCGTCCCGAGGGCACCGCCGGCTGCGTGCGCGCCGGGATCGAGAACGGGCTGCTGTACAACCAGGTGCAGCGGCTCTGGTACCTCGGCCCCATGTTCCGCCACGAGCGGCCGCAGAAGGGGCGCTACCGCCAGTTCCACCAGATCGGCGCCGAGGTGTTCGGCCTCGAGGGGCCGGACGTGGACGCGGAGCTGATCCTGATGACCGGCCGGCTGTGGCGGCAGCTGGGCATCGCCGACCTGGTGGAGCTGCAGATCAACTCCCTGGGCACCGCCGCGGCGCGCGCGGTCTACCGCGACAGGCTGGTGGAGTACCTGAAGGCGCACCACGCGGCCCTGGACGAGGACAGCCGGCGGCGGCTGGAGACCAACCCGCTGCGCATCCTCGACAGCAAGAATCCGGACATGCAGCCGATCATCGGGCGGGCGCCGCTGCTGATCGATCACCTGGATCCCGAATCGCGGGCGCATTTCGATCGCCTCGTGGCGGTGCTCGAGGCGGCCGGGTTGCGCTATACGCTCAATCCGCGTCTCGTCCGCGGGCTCGACTACTACGGCCGGACCGTGTTCGAGTGGGTCACCGATGCGCTGGGCGCCCAGGGCACGGTCTGCGCCGGCGGCCGCTACGACGGCCTGGTGGAGCACCTGGGCGGCCGGGCCACGCCGGCGGTGGGCTTCGCCATGGGCCTGGAGCGGCTGGTGGCGCTGATGGAATCCACGGAGCGGGCACGGCCGGCCGATGTCGCCCCTCACGCCTACCTGGCGCTGCTGGGGGACTCGGTGCAGCAGGACGGGCTCCTGCTGGCCGAGCGGCTGCGGGATCGGGTGCCCGGCCTGCGGCTGCTGACCCATTGCGGCGGCGGCGGCCTCAAGGCCCAGCTCAAGCGGGCGGATCGCAGCGGTGCGTCCCTCGCGCTGCTGCTGGGCGGGGACGAGGCCGCGCGCGGGGAAGTGGGGCTGAAGCACCTGCGCGCGAATCGCGACCAGGAGAGTCTGGGCGAGGACGCCCTGTGCCGGCGGCTGGCGGCGCTGGTGGACGGTTCGGCCGCCGGGCATTGACGCGCCGTGCGCGTTCTGATGCCGGGCGGACATATCAGCAACCTAGAAAATCGACAGACGGGAGCAGGCCGTGGATGTCTATGATTCCGAGCAGGAACAGATAGAAGCCATCAAGAAGTGGTGGAAGGAGAACGGCGTGGCCATTCTCCTCGGCCTGGTGCTGGGCCTGGGCGGCGTGTTCGGGTGGCGCTGGTGGGTCGGCTACCAGGACCAGCGCGCCGCGGACGCCTCCGTCCTCTACGAGTCGGCCCTGGCGGCGCTCGCCAAGGGCGAGGCGGAACAGACCCGCGAGCTCGCGGATCGGCTCGCCGGCGACTATGCCGATACGCCCTATGCGGTCCTTGCGGCGTTCGCGGCGGCCAGGACCGCGGTGGACGGCGGCGATCTGGAAGCCGCCGAAGGGCGGCTGCGCTGGGCGCTGGACCATGCCGGGAGCGATTCCTACCGGCACATGGCGCGCTTGCGCCTGGCCCGGGTGCTGATCGGCGCCGATCGCGCGGAAGACGCCCTGGCCCTGCTGCAGGGAGTCGAGGCCGGCGGCTTCGCATCCCGCTACGACGAGCTGCGCGGCGACGCGCTGGCGCGCCTGGGACGCGGGGACGAAGCGCGCGCGGCCTACGCCGCGGCTCTCGCCGCACTGCCCGCTCCGGCGGAGAATCGCGATCTGCTGCAAATGAAACTGAACGACCTGGCAGCCCCCGTGACGGGCAAGGAGGGCCAATGAAGCGCCTGTTGACGCTGTTCCCACTGTTCCTGCTCCTGGGGGGCTGCTCCACGGTGAGCGGCTGGATGGTCGGCGATGACAATGCCGAGCCGCCCACCACGCTGGAGAAGTTCCAGCCCGAGCGCTCCGTCACCACCCTCTGGTCCACCAGCGTGGGTGACGGCATCGACGACCAGGCGATCCGGCTGCTGCCCGCCGTGGGCGGCGGTCGCGTCTACATGGCGGACGCCAACGGCCTGGTCGTGGCCCTGGATGCCGAGAATGGCCGCGAGGCATGGCGCCGGGACCTGGATACCAGCGTCAGCGGCGGGGTCGGGCTGGGTGAGGGCCTGGTCCTGGTCGGCACCAGTGATGCCGG
>JAQVKR010000423.1 GCA_028694565.1 Gammaproteobacteria bacterium
ATCTAAGCTACCGGCTGCTGTTCAACCTGCAGGCGGCGATTCTGCTGCTTCCGCCGCTGTGGCTCACCTACAGCTACGAGGGAGAGATGCTGTGTGCATGGCGGGGGGCGTGGTTCTGGGTGGCCAACGGCATCGCGGCGCTGGCGGCGGCGGGCTTCCTCTGGTCGCTGCGCTGGTACGACGGGCGGGAGTTCCTGGGGCTGCGCCAGTGGCGGGAGCGGGAGGCGTCGGTGGAGGATCAGGAGCGGCTGCACCTCTCGCCCCTGCACCGCTGGGTCCGCCACCCCTGGTACTTCCTCGGGCTGCTCATCATCTGGACCCGGGACATGAACCTTGCCTGGCTCCTGAGCGCCGTGCTCGCCAGCGTCTACCTATGGATCGGCTCACGGTTCGAGGAACGCAAGCTCCTCGTCTACCACGGCGAGGCCTACCGCCGCTACCGGGAGCGGGTCCCGGCTCTCATCCCCCTGCCCTGGCGCCGCCTGGACGCCGGGGAGGCCGCACGGCTGGCGCGCGCCGCGGCGCGGCGCAACGGCGGCGGGCGGAGCGATGCGGATTGAGATCAACGCCCGGGGGGCGGGCCGCGGCGCATCCGGGTGTGGATGAGGAGATAGCCGGAATGCTCCGCCGCCCAGTCGCGGACCGCGGCGATGGCCGCTTCGGAGGACTCCGCCTCGCCGCACTCCGCAACGCCGGTCATGTTGTCGCGGCTGATTTCCCAGCGCCACACCTGCTTGTCGCGGTAGTGGTGCCAGATGAGGGGCCAGAGAGGCTTGTCGAGCACGCTGCGGGTGAGCTTGTCACCGGGAGCCAGAACGATACTCGCATGACCGGGGTGCATGTATTACGGACCTCGTTTCCTCTGGGAGCCTGTCCGGGCAATCGCGCGCGGCGTGGCCGGCGGACAACCCGGAACGCGGGCCGATTCGACGCTGCCGCGCTAGAGACGTGATTCGCCGGAGATGATCCCTCGGTCCCGGGTGGCGTCCGGTCCAGTGTACCGCTTCACTCCTCGAGGCACATTCAGCGGCTCGCCCGCAGAAGCCCCGCGAAAGCATCATGACCGCGTTGCGGCGCTTTCGGGGTGGCCCTGAAAGCGCCGCCAAGAGCGGAGTCGTGCCCTAGGGTACAGCACTCCGCCGGCTTCCGCAGTAATGCGGACACGAACGCCGTCGGGACAGCAGCCCCCGAAGCGGCCGCCGTTCAGGCCCGGGGCAGGCCGCCGCGCCCGCGCGCCCGGGTCAGGGCACCCGGCCCTCCGCATCGAGACGCGCCGAAACCGCCGGGTCCAAGTTGCGCACCCCGTTGAAATCCGTGGCCTCGAATACGGCGTTGGTGAACCGGCTGCCCTCCAGGTCCGCGCCGTCGAAGCGGGTGAACCCGAGATAGGCGCCGGAGAAATTCGAATCCCGTATCACCGCGCCGCTGAGATCGGCCTCGTCGAGCAGCGCCCCGGTCAGATCGGCCTGACTGACGTCGACGCCGATCAGCCGCGCCCCGATCATCACCGTGCGCAGGAGGTAGACATCGCGGAAGACGCTGCCGGAGAGATCCGTCGCCTCCAGGTTGCTGTCCTTCATGTGCGCGCCGTCGAAGCGGGCATTGCGGACCATGGCCTCGTTCATCTTCACGCCGAACATGAACGTCTTGTTGAACTTCGCCTCGTCCAGGGTGGCGTGATCGAGGGTGGTGTGAAACAGGTTCGCCCCGCTCAGGTCGGCGCCCTTGAGCCGGCAGCCGCCGAGGTTGGTCCAGCGCAGATCGCTCTTGCGCAGGCTCGCCCCGTCCAGGTTGCAGCCCGGCATCACGGCATTCTGGAAATTGACGCCATCGAGAACCGCGCCCCTCAGGTCGGTCGCGGACAGGTTGCGGCCGGCGAAGGAGCAGTGGGTCAGGTCGGTCCGGGGCGCGGGCACCTCGCAGTCTCCCCGGGGAAGGGTGCTGGCGGTGGCGACAGCGGGCAGCAGAAGCAGCAGCGCGGCGAGCGCGGGTAAGCGGCGGAACAATGGCCTTCTCCGGTGGCGGATTCACTGGCGGGCAAGGGTGTGCCAGGCGTCCGCCCGGGTCATTGACGATCGTCAATCAGCGCCGCCCAGGCCTCATTCCCCCAGGATCGCCTCGAGCGGGGGTTTCTGCTCCGCGAAGGTGCCGTAGAGGCAGGAGCAGCCGATCACGGTCACCGGCGCCACCCGCACCCCGCAACGGGCCTTCGCCTCCTCGGCGACGCCGGGGCGGGACAGGTCCTTCTCCGCATAGGGCCGGCCGCGCCCGTCGAGCCACCGCTTGAGGGCGGCGCAGTCGGGACAGCCGGGGCTGGTGTAGATCAGGATCTCGCTGGCCATGGCGTCTCCCTCCGCCGCCGCTCCCGCACGGGAACGGCGGCGTCACGATGCTATTGCGCCTCGGCGCCGTAGCCCTCCTCCTCGATGGCCGCCACCATGGACGCTACGTCCGCGGTGCCGATGACCACCGCCCGGCCCTCCTCCAGGCTCACCTCGGCCGCCTCCACGCCGGGCACCTGCTGCAGGGCCCTCTTCACCGCACCCACGCAGTGCATGCAGGTCATGCCGGTCACCTTCAGTTTCGTTTCCATCGCTATCGCCTCCAGTGGCTGATTGTGCGCTCAACGCGATTTCAATGGGCGGCCTGGCCCGCGCCGGGGGCCGCCGTTTCGTACTTCTCCGCCGCGCCGCCCGGAGCGCCGCCGAACCGGGCGGCGCGCAGGCGCCGCAGGCGCAGGCTGTTGGTCACCACGAACACGCTCGAGAGCCCCATGGCGAGGCCCGCGACCATGGGATTCAGGTGCAGGCCGAAGGCCGGATAGAAGATCCCCGTGGCGACCGGAATCAGCAGGATGTTGTAGATGAAGGCCCAGAACAGGTTGCCGCGGATGGTGGCCAGCGTGCGCCGCGCCACGTGCAGCGCGGTGACCACCCCACCCAGGTCGCCGCGGGTCAGAGTCACGTCCGCCGCCTCGATGGCGATGTCGGTGCCCGACCCCACGGCGATGCCCACCTCCGCCTGGGCCAGCGCCGGGGCGTCGTT
>JAQVKR010000424.1 GCA_028694565.1 Gammaproteobacteria bacterium
CGAAGTGACCCTGGTGGCGCCCGGCCTGCTGCCGGTGCTGGACCCCGGCTTTCCCGGCGCGCCGCGGATGGCGCGGATTCTGGCCCGCGCGCGCCGTCACCCGGCGGTCGATTCCTGCGCGGACCGCCTCCTGTTCCGGCTCTTCGGCCTGGAACCCGGTGAGGCGCCGCCCGTCGCCCCGGTGAGCCTGCTGGGCGAAGGCGAGGATCCCGGCGACCACTACTGGCTGCGCGCCGATCCGGTGCAGCTCGAGGCCGACCAGGCCCAGGTGTTCCTGGTCGGCAACCGGTTCCTGACCCTGGACGCCGGCGAGGCGGCGCGCCTGGCCGCCGAGCTCGATCTCCATCTGCGGGAAGAGGGCTGCCGCCTGCTTGCCCCCCATCCCCTGCGCTGGTACCTGCGGCTGCCCGGCCCCGCCGCCCTGCGGACCCATTCCCCCGCCGCGGCCGTGGGCCGCGCCATCCATGATTTCCAGCCCGCGGGGGCGGATCGGGCCCGCTGGCAGCGGGTTGCCACCGAATTGCAGATGCTGCTCCACGCGAGTCCGGTGAATGCCGGGCGCGAGGCCCGCGGACTGCCGTGCGCCAACAGCCTCTGGCTGTGGGGCGGCGGCGCATTGCCGCCGCCGCCGCCCGCCCGCTGGGACGGAGCCTGGGGGGGCGGAGCGCTCTCGCACGGGCTGGCCCGCCTCACCGGGACCCCCTGGGCCTTGGCGCCGGACAGCGCCGGGCAGTGGCTGGCCCAGGTCGGTCCGGGCCGTCACCTGGTCGTGCTCGATGGGCTGGGCGAGGCCGCGCTGTACGGCGATCGGGCGTCCTGGGAACAGGCGGCCGGGGCGTTGCTGCAGGCGTGGCTGGAGCCGCTGCTCGCCGCGCTCCCGGATGGCGGCCCGACCCGTCTGTGGCTGCTGCCGGGAGCCGGCCTGCGGCTGGAGCTGACCCGCCGCCTGCTGCGGCGCTGGTGGCGCCGCACCCCGCCGCTGGAGTCATGGCCGTGAAGCCGCTGATCGTGCCGCGGGAGACGGCCGGGACGCTGCCCCTGTGGGCCGGGGCCCTGCACCCGGTGCTGGCCCGCGTCTACATCGCCCGCGGGGTGGAGGCGCCCGATGAGCTGGAATATTCCCTGGGCGGCCTGCTGCCGGCGGAGGCGCTGACGGGAATCGAGGCGGCGGTCGATCTGCTGGAGCGGGCCCTGGAGGCGCGCTGGCGCATCCTGGTGGTGGGGGATTTCGATGCCGACGGGGCCACCAGCACGGCGCTGGCGTTGCGCGCGCTGCGTGCCCTCGGTGCCGCCGCGACCGACTACCTGGTCCCCAACCGTTTCGAGTACGGCTACGGCCTGACTCCGGAAATCGTCGCGGTCGCGGCCGAGCGCCGCCCCGACCTCATCATCACCGTCGACAACGGTATCTCCAGCATCGCCGGTGTGGCGGCCGCGCGCGAACGCGGCATCCGGGTGCTGGTCACCGATCACCATCTCCCGGGCGCCGAGCTGCCGGCGGCCGACGCCATCGTGAACCCGAACCGGCCCGGCGACGGCTTCCCGAGCAAGAATCTGGCCGGTGTCGGCGTCCTGTTCTATGTCATGCTGGCCCTGCGCGCGCGCCTGCGCCGGCGGGGCTGGTTCGCGCGGCGCGGCATCGCGGAGCCCAACCTGGCGCAGTTTCTCGACCTGGTGGCCCTGGGCACCGTGGCCGACGTGGTGCCCCTGGACCACAACAACCGCATCCTGGTCGCCCAGGGGCTGGCGCGCATCCGCAGCGGGAGCTGCTGCGCCGGCATCACCGCGCTGCTGGAGGTGGCGGGGCGGGAACCATGGCGCCTGGTGGCGGCCGATCTCGGCTTCACGGTGGGTCCGCGGCTCAACGCCGCCGGCCGGCTCGACGACATGTCCCATGGCATCGAGTGTCTGCTGGCCGATGCGCCGGGAGAAGCCCGCCGCCTGGCCGGCGAGCTCGATCGCCTCAACCGGGAGCGGTGCGAGATCGAGACCCGGATGCGCGAGGAGGCGCTGGCGGCGGTGGCGGCCATGGCGGGGGAGGAGTCCTCCGACCGTCTCGGCGTCATCCTGTTCCGGGAGGATTGGCACCAGGGCGTCGTGGGACTGGTGGCCTCGCGGATCAAGGAGCGGCTGCACCGGCCGGTCATCGCCTTCGCCCCGGGGGGTGGCGGCGAGGAATTGCGCGGCTCCGCGCGCTCGGTGCCCGGGGTGCACATCCGCGACCTGCTGGACACGGTTGCCGCCCGACACCCCGGCCTGCTGATCAAGTTCGGCGGCCATGCCATGGCGGCCGGCCTGAGTCTGCTGCGCCGGGATCTGGAGGCCTTCGATGCGGCGTTCAACAGGGAGCTGGCGCGGCTGGTGTGCCTGGAGGATCTGCGCGGCCGCATTCACAGCGACGGCGTCCTGGAGGCCGCCGAGTTCAGCCTCGAGCTGGCGCAGCGGATACGCGAGGGGGGGCCTTGGGGGCAGGGCTTCCCGGAGCCCCTCTTCCATGGTGAATTCGAGGTCCTGTCACAGCGTCCGGTGGGGGGGGACCGCCATCTCAAGCTGCAGCTCGGCCATCCCGGCGTGGAGCGGCTGCTGGATGCCATCGCCTTCAACGTGGAGGCGGATCTGCTGGAGTCCCCCCTGGCCCGGGTGCTGGTGGTCTATCGGCTCGATGTGAATGAATACCGGGGCCGGCGCAGCCTGCAGCTGCTGATCGAGCGGCTCCATCCGCTCTGAACCCCGGGCCCGCCGGGGAACCGTAAACTCCCTGCCGTCCCTCGTTGCGCCGCGCTCCGCCTTGATCCGGGGGCCTGCCGGCACTACACTCCGTATAACATACGAAAACACTCGGGAATAGCCCGGAGGAGGTGGCCGTGAGAACAGCGATGCGCCGTCTCGTTGCGGTGCTGGCCCTCGGGGGCGCGCTGCTGGCGTTGCAGAACCTGATGGTCGTCCTGGCCTTCGAGTTCGGCGGCTAGTGCAGTGCCGCACCCCCGCGGGGCGTTCGCCGAAAGCACCCTGCCGGCGTTCCGGGGCGCCGGTCGCCGCGGCCTC
>JAQVKR010000425.1 GCA_028694565.1 Gammaproteobacteria bacterium
GACGCAGCATCAGGTGGAAGGTGTTGCCGAGGATGATCTCCGCGCCCAGCTCGCGCAGCTCCTCCGGCGTCATCGCCTTCACCGTGCCGTAGGTGCCCACCGGCATGAAGGCCGGCGTCTCCACCGTACCGCGGGCAAAGTGCAGGCGGCCACGGCGGGCCTGGTGGTCGGTGGTGAGCAGTTCGAAGTTCATCGGGAAAGTCTCAAGTTCCAAGTCCCAAGTTACAAGCGTTCTTTTCTTGCCACTTGCAACTTGTCACTTGCCACTTTGGGTAGAACAAACATGGCGTCGCCATAGCTGAAGAAGCGGTAGCGCTGCGCCACCGCATGGCGGTAGGCCGCCATCACATTCTCGTAGCCGGCAAAGGCCGACACCAGCATCAGCAGGGTGGACTCGGGCAGGTGGAAGTTGGTGAGCAGCGCATCCACCACGCGGAATTCATAGCCCGGATAGATGAAGATGTCGGTCTCGCCGGCGAAGGGCTCCAGCGCGCCGCCGCGCGCCGCGCTCTCCAGGCTGCGCACCACGGTAGTCCCCACCGCCACCACGCGGCCGCCGCGCTCACGGGTCGCGGCAATGGCGGCACAGGTCTCGGCCGAGACCTCCAGGTATTCGTGATGCATCACGTGCTCGCGGATGTCGTCCACCCGCACCGGCTGGAAGGTGCCGGCGCCTACGTGCAGGGTGACGAAGGCGCGCCCGATGCCCTGGGCGGCGAGCTGCGCCAGCATGGCATCGTCGAAGTGCAGCCCGGCGGTGGGCGCCGCCACCGCCCCCTCGCGCCGGGCATAGACGGTCTGGTAGCGCTCGCCGTCCTGGTCGGCGGCATCGCGCTCGATATAGGGCGGCAGCGGCATGCGGCCATGTGCCTTGAGCAGGGCCAGGGCCGGGCCGGGGAAACGCAGCTCGAACAGGTCGCCCGCCCGCGCCACCATCTCCACCTCCAGCGCCCCCTCCAGGATCAGCCAGCTCCCCGGCTTGGGCGACTTGCTGGCGCGCACATGGGCCAGCACCCGATCCTCGCCCAGGATCCGCTCCACCAGCACCTCCACTTGGCCGCCGCTCTCCTTGCGGCCGAACAGCCGCGCCGGGATCACCCGCGTGTCGTTGAACACCAGCAGGTCGCCGCGGCGCAGCAGACCGGGCAGGTCGCGGAAGTCGAGGTCGCGCCGGGCACCGTCGGCGCCGTCGAGCAGCAACAGGCGGCTGCCGCCGCGTTCGGCGGCGGGGTGCTGGGCGATGAGCTCCGGGGGGAGATCGAAATGGAAGTCCTGGCGGCGCATGGGGCGCGCATGTTAGCAAATTACATCAGACCTTTGCCGCCGCGTGTCGCTTTCCCTATAATGCGCCCTCCCCTGCCGGGGTGGCGAAACTGGTAGACGCAGCAGACTCAAAATCTGCCGGGGGCAACCCCGTGTCGGTTCGATTCCGACCCTCGGCACCACTCCAATAACAATCAATTACAGTCACTTATCCGCCGCAGCCCTCCCTGTCGTGCGGACAACTCCGGCCTGAACGGGTACAGTAATACGGTGGCCGCGGTGAACCGCGGACGGAACAGTGCAGGCCTTATGACACTCCGAGTACACCGCCTACTGCTCAAACTCCTCCCGCTCCTGCTGCTGTGCTCCGGTGCGCAGGCCGCGGATGCCCCGCTGCGCCCGCTGACCCTGCAGCTCAAGTGGTATCACCAGTTCCAGTTCGCCGGCTACTACGCCGCCCTGGCCCAGGGTTACTACCGCGAGGCCGGGCTGGACGTCACCATCCGGGAAGGGCACCCGGAACGGGATCCCGTGGCCGACGTGGTGACCGGCAAGGCCGACTTCGGCATCGGCGCCTCCGAGCTACTGCTGGCCCGGGCCGAGGGCCAGCCGGTGGTGGCGGTGGCCGTGGTGTTCCAGCACTCGCCCCTGATCCTGCTGGCCAAGCGGCGGCCCGACGTGGAGACGGTGCACGACCTCATCGGCAAGACCATCCAGGTGGTGCCGCACGAGCACGAGCTTTCGGCCTTCATCCAGGCCATGGGACTGGCACCCTCCGACTTCAGGCTGGAGCCGCGCAACGAACGGCTGGACGATCTGATCGACGAACGGGTCGCCGCCGTGGCCGCCTACTCCACCGATGAACCCTACGAACTGCTGCGGCGCAAGATCGATTATCTGGAAATCACCCCGCGCTCCGCCGGCATCGACTTCTACGGCGACAGCCTGTTTACCAGCAGCCGCCTGGCGGAACGATCACCCGCCCTGGTCAGCGCCTTCCGCGACGCCAGCCTGCGCGGCTGGGCCTATGCCCTCGCCCATCCGGAAGAAATCGCGGAACTGATCCGGCGCGACTACAACAGCAACCGCAGCACCGAGCACCTGCTCTACGAAGCGCGCGCCATGCAACGCCTGATCCTGCCCGACCTCATCGAGCTGGGTTACATGAACCCGTGGCGCTGGCGGCACATCGCCGGCAGCTACGCCAACCTGGGCATGCTGCCGCAGAATTACGACTTCGAAGGATTTCTGTTCGACCCCAATCCGCAGGTGGACCTGACGGTTTTCTACTGGACCCTCGGCGCGGGCGCCCTGCTCACGCTGCTGGGCGGCGGCGTCATCCTCTACATCATGCGGCTCAACCGCCGCCTGCGCATCAGCGAGCAGCGATACCGCGTGGTGTACCAGAACGCCCCCATGGCGATCATCGTCTCCGACGAGCGGCAACAGGTGACCGCCTGGAACCGGCAGGCGGAACAGATCTTCGGCTGGCGCGCCGAGGAGGTGCTGGGACGCAACTTCCTCGATTTCATGGTGCCGCCCGACGAGCGCGCGCAGGTGCAGCGTGCGGTGCAGGAGGTCGTGGAACAGGCCCCCGACAGCCGCTCCATCAACTGGAACCTGACCAAATCCGGCGAGCGCATCCTGTGCGAGTGGATGAACGCCGCTCTGCGCGACGTCGACGGCGGACTCAGCGGCGTGGTGGCCCTGGCCATCGACGTCACCGAGCGCAGCCGCTTGCAGGAGCAGCTGCGCAGCTCGGAGGAAAACTACCGC
>JAQVKR010000426.1 GCA_028694565.1 Gammaproteobacteria bacterium
ATCCAGCGCCCGCGGGGATCCTCCAGGCAGCGGCGCAGGGTGGCGATGACCCTGTCCGCCGCCTCCTCCAGCGCCCGCCGCGCCACCCCGCGCCGGGCCAGCGCCGCGCGGCAGACCGGCCGCAGGGAGGCCAGCCGCGCGGCCGGCCAGTGCCCGCCCTGCAGCCCCATGTTCTGCAGCAGGCGGTGCACCACCGTGCCCACGTGACGGGCCGTCTCGCCCGCCCACTCGAAGACCACCTCCGGCTCCGCCGGGGTGGGCGGCGCGGCCGCCCGCCAGCGCACGGCCGGCGGCGGCTCCGGCAGCGACCAGTCCCCGACCAGGCGCAGCTGGGCCGGCGGCGGCGGCGCGACGCCCGCGTCGTCCGCCGCCGCGGGCGCCTCCAGCGCGGCGCTGAATGCCCCCTCCACCACCGGCCACAGGCGCGCCAGCAGGGAATCGGCGGGGGGCGCACGCAGGGCGTCCCCCGCCTCGGCGGTCTTCACGTGGCCGAGCAGGTGCACCCGGCGCCGGGCCCGGGTGACGGCCACGTAGAGCAGGCGCCCATCCTCGTGCAGGCCCTTGGCCCGGTCCAGGGCGGAGAGGTGGGCGTAGATGGGATCCCGATCCCGGCCGCTGCCCCTCATCGGGGCGATGAGCAGGTCGCTCGCCCCGCTGCCGCGGGGCCGCTCCAGCCACATGAACAGCCGTTCGCTCTCGCGCCGCGGGCTGCGCCCCAGTCCCGGGAGGATCACGGTATCGAACTCCAATCCCTTGGACTTGTGGATAGTCATCAGCTGTAGCGACTCGTCGGCCTCCGTGTCGGGGCGGGCGAAGAGCTTTCCGGTCTGCTCGGCCAGGCGCTCGAAATCGATCAGGTCGCCGCCCTCCTCCAGCCCCTCCAGCATCTCCAGGTAGACCCGGGCGTCGGCGAGCGCCGTGTGGTCCTCCACGCAGGCCGGCCCGCCCAGCGCCAGCCAGCATCCCTCCACCCAGCGCCGCAGGGGGCGGCGGCCCCGCCCGGCGAGGGTGGCCGCCAGCACCGCGCGCACCCGCTCCAGCCGTTCCCGGGCATCGGGCGCCAGGGCGTCGAGCCGCCCCGGCTCGTTGATGAGCGTCCACAGCGTCCGCTCCGGCGCGTCCCCCGCCAGCCGCTGCAACGCCGCCAGATCCAGGCCGCACCAGGGCGCCCGCAGGAGCGCCAGCCAGGCGATGCGGTCGGCGGGATGCAGCAGGGCCCGGGTGAGCGCCAGCAGATCCTGCACCACCGGCCGATCGCCCAGGGGCTCGATGTCGATGGCGCGGAACCGCAGCCCGGCCGCCTTCAGGGCCGGCGCGATGGCGGCCAGGTGGGTGCGGCCGCGCACCAGCACGGCAATCCGCCCCCCCGGGTCCTCCGCCCGCGCGGCCTGCACCAGCCGCACCACCCGGGCCGCCTCGGCGGCAGGATCGGCGCCGAGGAAGGGGTGGACCTACACCGCCGGCTCCGGCAGCCCGGGCCGGGTGGCGACGGCTCCGGCATGGGCCACGGCGCCGGAGGCGATGTCGTCATGCCCGGGCAGGATCCGGGCGAAGGCGTCGTTCACCCATTCGACCATCCCAGCCTGGGAGCGGAAATTGCGGCTCAGGCGCAGCGGCTCGAGCGCCACCATGCCGATGCCGCTGCGCCAGGCGCGCAGGAACAGCCCCACCTCCGCCTCGCGGAAGCGGTAGATGGACTGCATGGGATCGCCCACCAGGAACAGGGTCCTGCCGTCACCCGGCTCCCAGCCGGCGGTGAGCCGCTCGAGCAGGGCGAACTGGGCCTCGGAGGTGTCCTGGAACTCGTCCACCAGCAGGTGGCGGATGCGGTAGTCCAGCGCCAGGGCCAGGTCGGTGGGCGCCTCCGGCTCGCCCAGGGCCTCCAGCGCCCCCCAGGCCACGGCGGTGAAGTCCACCTGGCCGCGGGCCTGGAACACCAGCCGCAGCTGTGCCACCGCCAGGGGCAGCAGCTCGAACAGGGATTCGAGCACGGCCCACTGGGACTCGTCGTAGGCGGCGGGCGGCAGGTCGCGGACGGCGTGCAGGGCGGCGGCCAGGTCGCCGTGCCCGCCCAGCTCCGCCACCAGGCGCTCGAAGTCGTCCTTCAGCGCTTGCCGGCGCGCCTTCCCGGCGGCGTCCCGGGTGCCGCTCGGCGCCGGGAAGCCCTGGGCCTGGCTGACCCGCCGGCGCCACTCCCCGCTCCGGGTGAGCAGCAGCTCGGCCAGTCCCAGCCACAGGGACCGGGCCGCTTCCAGGTCCTCCGGCACGGCCGCCGCGCCCGCGCAGGCCAGCACCGGGCTCTCCGCCCCGGCGGCGGCGAGGTTCTCCGCCGCCGCCCGCGCCACGGACAGCGTCGCCTGGAGGGACGCCGCCGGGAATGCGCCGCGCAAAGTCTCCAGCGCGTCGGTCAGCAGCCGCCGCAGGCCCGCTTCCAGGGTCTCGCGCCGGACGCGCGGATTGCCCGGATCGGCCACGTGCCGCAGCCACTGGTCGCGCCGGGCCAGCATCTCCGCCAGCAGCGACTCCACCCGCCCCCAGTTGTTGTCCAGGTGCAGCAGCAGCCGCTCCACGGCGCCGCCCCAGGCGGCCCCGCCGTCCAGCTCGCGCAGGGTCTCGCGCGCCGCCTCCCGGTAGAGCTCCGCGGCATCCTCGGCGATGGCCGGCGGCGCACCGAAACCGGAGAGGACAGGCATCTGCCGGGTGAGCGCCGCGTTGAGGGCGTCGATGGTGAAGATGCGCAGGCGATCGGGGGTCGCGGCGAGGCGCCAGCCGCGTTCCCCAGCGTGCGCCAGCACCGCCCGGGCAAGCGCCCAGGCACGCCGCTCGTGCGCCTCCGCCGGTTCGCTCCCGCCGGCGGCGGCCAGCGCCTCCAGGATGCGCCCGCGCATCTCGCCGGCGGCCTTGCGGGTGAAGGTGATGGCCATCACCTCCTCGGGCCAACTGGGCAAACTACAGCTGGTTCGTGGGCGATATCTTCGGCGCACCCCTTGCGGTTGAAGGGATTTTGGCGTTTTTTATGGAATCGACCTTTTTTGC
>JAQVKR010000427.1 GCA_028694565.1 Gammaproteobacteria bacterium
CCCACCATCTCCGGGTCGAGCGCCGAGGTGGGCTCGTCGAAGAGGATGAGCCGCGGCTCCATGGCCAGCGCCCGGGCGATGGCCGCCCGCTGCTGCTGGCCGCCGGAGAGGTGGGCGGGATAGTGGCTGCGCTTGTCGGCGATGCCCACCTTGGCCAGCAGCGCCTCGGCCCGCTCCACCGCCGCGGCGCGGCTCAGCCCCTGCACGTGGATGGGGGCCTCGACGAGGTTCTCCAGCACCGTCATGTGGGACCAGAGGTTGAAGTTCTGGAACACGAAGCCGATCTGCTGGCGCATGCGGTTGAGCTGCGCCGGGTCGGCCGGCCCCAGGCCGCCCTCGCGGGAGGGCTGCAGGCGCAGGGTCTCGCCGGCCAGGGCGATGCGGCCCTGGTCCGGGTATTCGAGCAGGTTGAGGCAGCGCAGGAAGGTGCTCTTGCCGGAGCCGCTGGAGCCGATGATGGAGATGACGTCGCCGTCATGGGCGGTCAGGGAGATGCCCTTGAGCACCTCCAGCCCGCCGAAGCGCTTGTGGATGTCGGCGACCTCGAGGGCCGGCGTGCCGGCATTCATGATCCGGCGGCCTCGCGGTCGGTAGCGGGACGGAACACCCCGGAACAGGGCGCGCGGGCGGGCTGGCGGAGTGCGGCTACTCTGGGCATGGCTCTGTCCGTCGGGCGAGGTTTCATTCTAGGTGAGCCCGGCGCCGATGCAAACCGCCGCCATGGTCATGTTCACGCTTGTCTACACTTGCCGCAGCGGCGCGGGGCGCCGGATGCCGGTGCCGGGGGCGGATCGGGCGCGCCGCGTGGAATCGCTGTTCCGCAACCTGACGAGGGAGGTGCACATGGAGCGCAAGGCGCCGATTCTCAACCTGGACGAGGTGGAGTACGAGGAGTGGGGGCACGGTGAGCGCTTCGCGGCGCGGCTCGGGCCCCTGGCCGCCCGCCTGGGGGCCCGGAAACTGGGCTACCGGGTGGTGGTGGTGCCGCCGGGCAAGACCGCGTGGCCCTGCCACTTCCACCACGTGAACGAGGAGATGTTCCTGATCCTCGACGGCCACGGCACCCTGCGCATCGGGGCGGAGCGCCACCCGCTGCGCGCCGGCGACGTGGTGTGCCTGCCGCCGGGCCCGGAGACCGCGCACCAGATCCTCAACACCTCCAACGCCGCCCTGAAGTACCTGGCGGTCAGCACCATGGAGGCGCCGGACATCATGGAGTACCCCGATTCGGGCAAGTACGCGGTGTTCGCCGGCAGCGCCCCGGGCGGGGCGCAGGCCGACCGGACCTTCGCCATCGTCGCCCGGCACCGGGACGCGACGGACTACTGGGAGGGCGAGGAGTGAGGCGCTATCCTTGCGCGGGTCCCGACACCGACCGTGCGCCAGGAGAGGTCATGACCGATCGGCAGCAGACCGGCTACCACATGAGCCCCGAGGATTTCCGCCGCCACGGCCATGCGCTGGTGGACTGGATCGCCGCGTACTGGCAGCGGGTGGAGTCGCTGCCGGTACGCTCCCGCGCGGCGCCGGGCGAGGTGGCCGCGGCCCTGCCCGGCAGCGCGCCGGAGCGGGGGGAGCCGTTCGCGGCGATGCTGGAGGACGTGGAGCGGGTGATCCTGCCCGGCCTCACCCACTGGCAGTCGCCCAACTTCTTCGCCTACTTCCCCGCCAACACCTCGGCCCCGTCGGTGCTGGGCGAGCTGCTTGCCGCGGGGCTCGGCGTGCAGGGGATGCTGTGGGCCACCAGCCCCGCCTGCACCGAGCTGGAGACCCGGGTGCTCGACTGGCTGGCGGAGCTGCTCGGGCTGCCCGCGGCGTTCCGCTCCGACGGCGGCGGCGGCGGCGTGATCCAGGATTCCGCCTCGGGCGCGGCGCTGTGCGCCCTGCTGGCGGCGCGGGAGCGGGCCTCGGACGGCGCCGCCAACGAGCGGGGCTGCGACCGGCGGCTGACCGCCTACGCCTCCACCTAGACCCACTCCTCCATCGAGAAGGCGGTGAAGATCGCCGGCCTGGGGCGGGAGCAGCTGCGCATCATCCCGGTGGACGACCACTTCGCCATGGACGCCGGGGCCCTGGCGCGGCAGATGGCCGCCGACGTGGCCGCCGGGTTCACGCCGGCGTTCGTCTGCGCCACCGTGGGCACCACCTCCTCCACCGCCGTGGACCCGGTGGCCGCCATCGCCGCCGTGGCGCGCCGCTTCGGCGCCTGGCTGCACGTGGACGCCGCCATGGCCGGCTCGGCCATGATCTGCCCCGAGTTCCGGGCGCTGCAGGCGGGCGTGGAGCAGGCCGACAGCTACTGCTTCGATCCCCACAAGTGGCTGTTCACCAACTTCGACTGCAGCTGCCTGTTCGTGCGCGAGCGCGGCGCGCTGATCCGGGCCCTGTCGGTGCTGCCGGAGTACCTGCGCAACCGCGCCAGCGAGAGCGGCGCGGTGATCGACTACCGCGACTGGCATGTGCCCCTGGGGCGGCGGTTCCGGGCGCTGAAGCTCTGGTTCGTGCTGCGTCACTACGGCGCGGAGGGGCTGCGCCACCACCTGCGCGAGCATGTGCGCCTGGCGCGCTGGTTCGCCGACCAGGTGGCCGTCCACCCGGACTTCGAGCTGGCCGCGCCGGTGCCCTTCAACCTGGTCTGCTTCCGCCACCGCGGCGGTGATGCCGGCAGCGAGGCGCTGCTGGAGCGGCTCAACGGGAGCGGGCGCCTCTACCTCACCCACACCCGCCTCGACGGCCGCTTCACCCTGCGCCTGTGCGTGGGCCAGACCCACACGGAGGCCAGCCACGTGGAGGCGGCCTGGGCGGCGATCCGTGCGGCCGCGGAGGGGACCGCGGCGCCGGCCGGCTGATGATCCGCGGTGATGGGGCGCGCCCGCCGCACGCACGCTGTCCCCATCCCCTTCCGGGTTGCAACGCCCGGACCGGCCGCGCACCATTCTGCGCCTGCGCGACAGGACCAGACAGGAGTATCGAACCATGAAATACGTGGGAGCCCACGTCTCCGCCTCGGGCGGGGTGGAGAACGCG
>JAQVKR010000428.1 GCA_028694565.1 Gammaproteobacteria bacterium
GCCCTCAGGCCGTTCTGAAACCCCTCGTCCGCGATTACGCCGCCGTAGTCCAGCAGCAACGCCTTGATCGTGTGCTTCGCCATCTTCTCCACTTATCGCTGCATTACCAGGATTAATATCCTGTGTTGACGGTTTCGTTCGTCGTCGATTGCCCTTATCCTTCGCTCTCCCGCAACACATTCTTCCGTAGTGAGGTCATGAAGGTACCAGTCAGCCAGATTCTGGTCAGATTCCTGGAAAAACTGGGAGTTGGAACGATTTTCGGTATTCCCGGTTCGCATATCCTACCGGTTTACGACCGCCTCTACGATTCCCCCATCCGATCGATTCTGGTGAAGCACGAACAGGCGGCCGCCTTCATGGCCGGCGGCTATGCCCGCGCCTCCGGCGCGGTGGGCGCCTGCATCACCACCGCCGGACCCGGCGCCACCAACCTGGTGACCGGCATCGCCAGCGCCTACAGCGACAATCTGCCGGTCATCGCCATCACCGGCGAGGCGCCCACCCACATCTTCGGGAAGGGAGGGCTGCAGGAGAGCTCCGGCGAGGGCGGCAGCGTCGATCAGGTCGCGATGTTCACCGGCATCACCCGCTACCACCGGCTCATCGAGCGCACCGATTACCTGGGCAGCGTCCTGAACCAGGCGGCCAAGTACCTGCTCTCGGACACGCCGGGGCCGGTGGTGCTCAGCGTGCCCTACAACGTGCAGAACGAGCTGGTGGAGGAGAGCCTCCTGGAGGAGGTGGCCTTCGCCCGCTCCTATTGCGAGCCGGTGGTGCCGGCGGAGAGCATCGAACGGACGCTGGAGCTGATCCGCCGGGCGCAGCGGCCCATGATCCTCGCCGGCTACGGCTGCATCCTGGCCGGCGCCCAGGAGAGCCTCGGCCGCATCAGCGAGCGGCTCAACATCCCCGTCGCCAGCAGCCTGAAGGCCAAGGGAGCCATCGACGAGCGCTCCGCCCTGTCGCTGGGCAGCCTGGGCGTGACCTCGGGCGGCTACGCCATGCGCTACATGGAGCGGGAGGCCGACCTGGTGCTCCTGCTGGGCGCGGGGTTCAACGAGCGCACCAGCTATGTCTGGGACAAGCGGCTGCTCGCCGGCAAGAAGCTGATCCAGGTGGACAGCAACCCGCAGCAGCTCGAAAAGGTGTTCAGGGCCGACCTGGTGCTGCACACGGACCTCGGCCCCTACCTGGAGGCGCTGGCGGCGGCCGTCGAGGCGCAGCGGATCGCCCCCAGGGAGCCGGTCGATGTGGATACGTTCGTCAGGTCTGCGCAGCGGGCCATCGACGCGGCGGGGGAGACCATCTTCAGCCCCCAGTTCGATCATGTGAGGGCCTTCTACCGCTGGCTGGAGGAGCGCTTCCCCGAAGGCCTCGTCATGTTCGACGACAACATCGTGTTCGCGCAGAATTTCTATCGCGTCTCCGGGAAGGACCGCTTTTATCCCAACACCGGGATCTCCTCTCTCGGGCATGCGGTTCCGGCCGCCATCGGCGCCGCCTGCACCAGCGGGCAGCCGATGTTCGCGCTGCTTGGCGACGGCGGCTTCCAGATGTGCGCCATGGAGATCATGACCGCGGTCAACTACGACATCCCCCTGAACATCGTGCTGTTCAACAACGACACCATGGGCCTCATCCGCAAGAACCAGCACCAGCACTACCACGACCGGTTCATCGACTGCGATTTCGTCAACCCCGACTACGCCACCCTGGCGAAGGCCTTCGGCATACGGCACGTGCGTGTCGGGACCAGGGAGGATCCGGCGGTCGAGCTGGCCGGGCTCGATTTCGAACGCGGCATCAACCTGATCGAGATCCTCATCGACCGCGATGCCTACCCCAACTACTCGTCGCGGCGCTAGGGGCCCATGGGAGACGCCGAGACCGCCCGTCTGCGCGAGTGCCTCGTCCGCTACGGGGAGGCCATCCCGCAACTGGCGGCCATCGGCGAGTCGCTGCGAGGCGCCCCGGCCAGGGAGCTGATCGACCTCTACGAGCGGTGCTACCCGCTGCTGGAACAGGCCCTGTGGGGGGATGGCCCCGGCTTCGACGGCCTGCTCGACTGCTACCAGGCGCTGTTCCGCGAGCAGGAGGCGCTAATGAAGCGCCGCGGCGACGAGCGCCATGACTTCATCCTCAGCATCCCCGTGGCCGACCGTCCCGCCCACCTGAAAGCCTGCCTGGAAAGCATCTATCAGCTGTGCAGGAAGTACGGCTACGGCGGGAGCAGGGATGGGGTTTATCAACGCGTGAAGATCATCGTCGCCGAGGACAGTCGCGGGCAGGAGAACATCCGGCAGCACCTCGCGCTGGCGGAGGAGTACCGGGAGAAGGGGCTGCAGGTCCTGCATTTCGGGCTGACGGAGCAGTACGAGCTGCTGCACTCCCTGCCGGCGCCGTTGCGGGAGCGGCTCGGCGGCATTCTGACCCGGCTGCCGCGGGAGAGGTTCTTCCGGAAAGGCCAGGCGGCAAACCGGAACCTCAGCTATCTGAAATGCCTGCAGCTGACCGAGGACAAGAACAAGACCCTCTACTACATGGTCGACAGCGATCAGTCGTTCTGTGTCAATCGGCTGACCGGGGAGGGCGAGCAGTCCGTCTACGGGCTGAACTACTTCCACGCCATCGACCGGGTGTTCCGCACCACCGACACCCTGATGCTGACGGGCAAGCTGGTGGGGGACCCGCCGGTTTCGCCGTCGGTGATGGCGGCCAACTTCCTCGATGACCTGATCGCCTTCTTCGGCTCGATGGCCACGTCCGGGCCCGGGGAGTCCTGCCGCTTCCACGCCGTTGCGGCACGGCGGCCGGGCGCGGCGGCCTATCACGATCTGGCCGGGCTGTTCGGCTTCGAGAGCCCGGTGGAGACCTTTCCCTACCGCTGCCGCCTCAAGGGCGCGCACGACAACTCGGCCTGCCTGCGGGACCTCTGCGGGCGGTTGAACGCCTTCTTCTTTGGGGAGCATCTGACGCGCAGGACGTTCTTCGACTACGGCAGCGGCATCGCGGCGCTCG
>JAQVKR010000429.1 GCA_028694565.1 Gammaproteobacteria bacterium
AGGGCTTCGTTTCCAACGCCGGAGTGGTGGTGACCGACGCGGGGGTGGTGGTGATCGACGCCCTCGGCACCCCGTCGCTCGCCTGGCAGCTGCTGGAGGCGATCCGCAGCGTTACCGACCGGCCGGTGGTGAAGGTGCTGGTGACCCACTACCACGCCGATCACATCCTCGGGCTGCAGGTGTTCAGGGATCAGGGGGCGGAGGTGATCGCGCCGGCCGGGGCGGAGCGCTACCTCAACGCCCCGGTGGCGCGGGAGCGGCTGGAGGAGCGCCGCTTCTCCCTCGATCCCTGGGTGAACGACACCACCCGGCTGGTGTGGCCCGACCGCTACGTGGCGGACGAGGAGCGCTTCAGCCTGGGCGGGGTGGAGTTCCGCCTGACGGTGGTGGGCGACGCCCACTCCGACGCGGACATGACCGTCTATCTGGAGAACGACCGGATGCTCTACTCGGGGGATGTGATCTTCGAGGGGCGGGTGCCGTTTCTCGGCAGCACCAACACCCGGCTGTGGCTGGAGACCCTGCGGCGGATGGACCACAGCGGGCTGGCGGCGCTGGTGCCGGGCCACGGCGCCCACCAGGCCGCGCCGGTGGAGGCCATCGGCCTTACTTACCGCTACCTGGCCCACCTGCGGGCGACCATGGGGGCGGCCGTGGAGGAGCTGACGCCCTTCGACGAGGCCTACCGGGCGGCGGACTGGTCGGCGTTCGAGCACCTGCCGGCCTTCGCCGAGGCCAACCGGCGCAACGCCTACCAGGTCTACCTCTCCCTGCAGAACGAGCTGTTCGAGTAGCCGGCCGTCAATGCGAGGGGGCCCCTGCCGGGGCCCTCTCCGTCCCCGACGCCCGCCGCGCCCCCGCCGCGCCCTAGCGCTCCCCGTCCTCCACCGCACCGTCGAACAGCCCCTCGTCCCAGTAGGGCCGTGCGCCGATCTGGTTCGCCAGGAAGTCGATGAGGGCGCGTACCCGCCGCGGCACGTGGCGCCGGGAGGGGTAGACGGCGTAGGCGGTGGCGGCGGGGACGGTGTAGCCGGGCAGCAGCGGCGCCAGCCGCCCCTCCAGCACCGCCCGGTAGGCGAGGAAGGTGGGCTGCAGGCAGACGCCCAGCCCCGCCGCGGCGGCGGAGAGCAGCAGGTCGCCGTTGTTGGCGCGCATGCGCAGCGGCACCCGCACCGCGACGCTGCCGCCGTCCGGCCCGGAGTAGCGCCACAGCTGGGGCTCGGGGAGATAGCCGTAGACCAGGCAGGCGTGGCGGGCCAGGTCCGCCGGCTCCCGGGGGACGCCATGGCGGGCCAGGTAGCCGGGGCTGGCGCAGGTGACGAAGCGGATGGGCGCCAGCGGGCGGGCCACCAGGGAGGAGTCGGCCAGGTGGCCGATGCGCAGGGCCAGGTCCACCCCCTCCTCCACCAGGTTCACCTCCCGGTCGTCGAGGCGGATGTCCAGCTCCACTCCCGGGTGCTCGGCCATGAAGGCGTTGAGGATGGACGGCAGGTGGAGCAGCCCGAAGGAGAGCGGCGCGGCGAGGCGCAGGCGCCCGGTGAGGGCGGCCTGCTCCGCGGCCACCGACTGCTCGGTCTCTTCCAGCTCCGCCAGCAGCCGCACCGCCCGCTCGTAGAGGGTGCGCCCGGCGTCGGTGAGGGCGAGGCGGCGGGTGGTCCGCGTCAACAGCTGCGCGCCGAGCCGGTTCTCCAGCTCGGCGACGCGCCGGGAGACCGCCGAGTTGTTGCAGCCGAGCCGCTCGGCGGCGGCGTTGAACTGGCCCGCCTCCACCACGGCGACGAAGGTCTGCAGGGCTTCGAAGCGATCCATTGTTGCGCCTCACGCAATTATGAATTCAGTAAATGCGACTTTATTTCCAAATGCGCCAGTTCACAATGGACTTATCCAAGCAATTCCCTGGGACACCCCCATGAACGACAGCGCCCGGAATCCGACCACTCTCCCCTCCCGTCCCGTCCGCCAGCTGGTGCGCGGCCATGCCGCCGCCGACGGCGCCGGGGTGCGCCTGACCCGGGTCATCGGCGGGCCGCAGCTGCCGCTGCTGGACCCCTTCCTGCTGCTGGATCACATCCGCTCCGACGACCCGCGGGAGTACATCGGCGGCTTCCCCTCCCACCCCCACCGGGGCTTCGAGACCGTGACCTACCTGCTGGCCGGGCGGGTGCGCCACGAGGACAGCGCCGGCCACGCCGGGGTGATCGAGCCGGGCGGGGTGCAGTGGATGACCGCCGGCCGGGGCGTGGTCCACTCGGAGATGCCGGAGCAGGAGAACGGGCTGCTGGCGGGGTTCCAGCTCTGGGTGAACCTGCCCGCGGCCCACAAGCTGATGCCGCCGCGCTACCAGGAGTTCGACCGCCGGCAGGTGCCGGAGGAGGCGCGCGGGGACGGCGCCCGGGTGCGGGTGGTGGCCGGCGCCACCGCCCGCGGCACGGCGGGGCCGGTGCGCGAGCTGGTGACCCCGGCGCTGTTTCTCGACGTCGGCCTCGAGGCCGGCGGCCGCCTCGAGGAGCCGCTGCCCTCGGACTGGAACGCGTTCGTCTACGTGATCGAGGGAAGCGTCGCCATCGCCGGCACCGCCGTCGCGGCGGGCAGCCTCGCGGTGCTCGGGGAGGGCGGCCGGGCCGCCGTGGAAGCCGTCGTGGCCAGCCGCCTGCTGCTGGTGGCGGGACGCCCCATCGGCGAGCCGGTGGCGCGGATGGGCCCCTTCGTGATGAACACCGAGGCGGAGCTGCGTCAGGCGTTCCGCGACTTCCAGGCCGGCAATTTCTGACCCACGGACGGATTCCGGGAATGGGACTGCGCAACGACACGAAGCGTTATGGCCTGGTGGCGGTTTTCGTGCACTGGCTCGTGGCCGTGGCCGTGTTCGGGCTGTTCGGCCTCGGCCTGTGGATGACCGGGCTCACCTACTACGACCCATGGTACACCCGCGCCCCCTGGCTGCACAAGGGCATCGGGGTCACCCTGCTGGGGATGGTCATGCTGCGCCTGGCCTGGCGGCTCGTCTCGCCGCC
>JAQVKR010000430.1 GCA_028694565.1 Gammaproteobacteria bacterium
TCATCGTCATGTCCGGCCACGGGACCGTGGAGACCGCGGTCGAGGCCACCCGGCTCGGCGCCTACGACTTCCTGGAAAAGCCCCTGTCCCTGGCCAAGCTGCTGCTCACCGTGGAGCGGGCGCTGCAGGCGGAGAAGCTCGCCCGCGAGAACGTGGGCCTGCGCCGCCAGGTGCAGACCGTCTTCGAGCCGGTGGGCAAGAGCCAGCTGATGCAGGCGCTGCGCGAGCAGGTGGAGCGCATCGCCCAGCACGACAGCCGCGTGCTCGTCTCCGGCGAGGCGGGCAGCGGCAAGAAGACCCTGGCCCGCTACCTGCACCACTGCAGCACCCGCCGCGACGGCCCGTTCGTGGACGTGGGCGTGGCCGTCATCGCCCGGGAGAACTCGGCGGTGGAGCTGTTCGGCAGCGAGGAGGGCGAGGAGGTGCACTTCGGCCGCCTGGAACAGGCCAACGGCGGCGTGCTGTTCCTCGAGGACGTGGCCGACATGGATCCCGAGACCCAGGCCCGGCTGCTGAGTGCGGTGGAGACCCAGGCCTTCCGGCGGGTGGGCGGCACCGAGCCGGTCAAGGTGGACGTGCGCATCATCGCCGCCACCCACCGCAACCTGGAGCAGGAGGTCCGCGACGGCCGCTTCCGCGAGGATCTCTACTACCACCTCAACGTGGTCCCGCTGCGCATCCCGCCGCTGCGCGAGCATGCCGAGGACGTGCCGGACATGCTCAACTTCTACGTGGACCGGTTCGTGGATCACGACAACCTGCCCTACCGGCACTTCTCCCTGGCGGCCCAGAACCGGCTGCGGCTCTACAGCTGGCCCGGGAACGTCCTGGAGCTCAAGAACCTGGTGCAGCGGCTGCTGATTCTCGGCAGCGGCGACGAAATCGGGCTCGAGGAGGTGGAACAGGCCCTGGGCGAGGCGAGCCTGGCCGCGGGCGGACTGGCCGCCCCCGGCGTGCTGGACCTGCCCCTGCGCGAGGCGCGCGAGCAGTTCGAGAAGGCCTACTTCGAGCACCATCTGCAGGCCAGCGGCGGCAACGTCAGCCAGGTGGCGAAGCTCGCCGGAGTGGAGCGCACCCACCTCTACCGCAAGCTCAAGGCCCTCGGGATCGACCCGCGCCAGGTGGGGAGCGGCAAGTGAGGCCGGCCGGCGTTCCGCGCCCCCGGGGACGCGGAACGCGCGGGGGAGCGGCCTGACGGCCGCTCGTGTTCCGCCTCGCCCCCGCAGACGCATTCAGCGAACCGTTGCAGCGCTTGCCAAGGGTGCGCCATCGCCCGCGCGCCGCGCCTTGCCCCGCCGTTCCGGGGAAGCCCGCATGGGCCTCGAAGGGTGAAGCAGCACACTAGAAGGGACCGTCATGAAGATCATTATTCTGGGCGCCGGCCAGGTGGGCTCCTCGGTTGCCGCGAACCTGGCCACCGAGGCCAACGACGTCACCGTCGTGGACACCAACGCCAACCTGCTGCGCGACCTGCAGGACCGCCTCGACATCCGCACCGTCAGCGGCCGCGGCTCGCATCCGGAGGTGCTGCGCCAGGCGGGCGCCGAGGATGCCGACATGATCCTCGCCGTCACCAATTCCGACGAGACCAACATGGTGGCCTGCCAGGTGGCCTGGAGCCTGTTCCACACCCCCACCAAGGTGGCGCGGGTGCGCGCCCAGGCCTATCTCGATGAACCGGTCCTGTTCTCCAACCAGGCGCTGCCCATCGACGTGCTCATCAGCCCCGAGCAGCTGGTGACCGACTACGTGCAGCGCCTCATCGAACACCCGGGCGCCCTGCAGGTGCTGGACTTCGCCGACGGCCGGCTGCAGCTGGTGGCCGTGCGCGCCTACCACGGCGGCCCCCTGGTGGGCCACGCGCTGCGCACCCTGCGCGACCACATGCCCCTCATCGACACCCGCGTGGCGGCGGTATTCCGGCGCGGCCGGCCCATCATCCCCGAGGGCACCACGGTCATCGAGGCCGATGACGAGGTCTTCTTCATCGCCGCGCGCAAGCACATCCGCAAGGTGATGGGCGAGCTGCAGCGGCTGGAGCGCCCCTACAAGCGCATCATCATCGCCGGCGCCGGCAACATCGGCCGGCGCCTGGCCCGCGCCCTGGAGAGCCGCTTCCACGTCATGCTCATCGAGCAGGACAACGAACAGGCCCGCACCGCCTCCGAGACGCTCGACCGCAGCATCGTGCTGTGGGGCGACGCGGCCGACCGCGACCTGCTGCTGGACGAGAACATCGAGGACACCGACGTCTTCTGCGCGGTGACCAACGACGACGAGGCCAACATCATCTCCGCCCTGCAGGCCAAGCGGCTCGGGGCGCGCAAGGCCATGGCGCTCATCAACCGCACCGCCTACGTCGACCTGGTGGAGAGCGGCTCCATCGACATCGCCATCTCCCCCCAGCAGGCCACCATCGGCAGCCTGCTCACCCATATCCGCCGCGGCGACATCGTCAAGGTGCACAGCCTGCGCCGCGGGGCCGCGGAGGCCATCGAGGCGGTGGCCCACGGCGATCCGCACAGCTCCCGCGTGGTGGGCCGGGCCATCGACGAGATCAAGCTGCCGCCGGGCACCACCATCGGCGCCGTCGTGCGCGGCGAAGAGGTGATCATGGCCCACCATGACACGATCATCGAGGCGGAGGACCATATCATCCTGTTCCTGGTGGACAAGAAACGCATCAAGGAAGTGGAGCGCCTGTTCCAGGTGGGATTCCAGTTCATATGAGGCGGGTCGCGGGCAGCTAGCCCCGGCATTGCAAATATCTCTCGCCAAGACGCGGAGAACGCCCGGAAAACAAAGGATTGACAATCCTTGCTACTGCAGCGGCCTCGTCCGCGACGATGCTTGATGCCCCATTGGCAATGGTCTTGATCATTTTTCAGCCTTGGCGATGAGATGGTCTCCTCCCTCTTCCCGCCTCGGCGTCATGTGCGCCAGGATGGAGGTGTTAGCAACCATCGAATTAAGAAGAGGGGGAGACCATGAAACAGCCTACGATGATTGGCCTG
>JAQVKR010000431.1 GCA_028694565.1 Gammaproteobacteria bacterium
GTGATCATGGGCTGCGTGCTGCCGGCCGGCATGGGCCAGGCGCCCGCGCGGCAGGCGAGCCTGGGGGCGGGGCTGCCGCTGGCCACCGTCTGCACCACGGTCAACAAGATGTGCGGCTCGGGGATGAAGGCGGCCATGCTGGCCCACGACCTGCTGCTGGTCGGCAGCTCCTCGGTGGCGGTGGCCGGAGGCATGGAGAGCATGAGCAACGCCCCCTACCTGCTGCCGAAGGCGCGCGGCGGTCTGCGCATGGGCCACGGCGAGGTGAAGGACCACATGTTCCTCGACGGCCTGGAGGACGCCTACGACAAGGGCCGGCTGATGGGCGCCTTCGCCGAGGAGTGCGCCGACAAGTACGGCTTCACCCGCGAACAGCAGGACGAGTTCGCCATCACCTCCCTGAAGCGCGCCCAGCAGGCCATCGAGGACGGCAGCTTCGAGCGGGAGATCACGCCGCTGACCCTGGCCACCCGCCAGGGCGAGGTGGCGATTGAGCGGGACGAGCAGCCCTTCAAGGCGCGCATCGAGAAGATCCCCACCCTGCGGGCGGCCTTCCGCCGGGACGGCACGGTCACCGCCGCCAACTCCAGCTCCATTTCCGACGGCGGCGCGGCGCTGGTGCTGATGCGCCAGTCCGAGGCGGAGCGCCGCGGCCTGACCCCGCTGGCGCGCATCCGCGGCCACGCCACCCACGCCCAGGAGCCGGCCTGGTTCACCACCGCACCGGTGTTCGCCATGGCCAAGCTCTTCGAGCGCACCGGCTGGAGCGCGGCCGACGTGGACCTCTACGAGGTGAACGAGGCCTTCGCCGTGGTCACCATGGCCGCCATGGTGGAGCTCGGCCTCCCCCACGACAAGGTCAACGTCCACGGCGGCGCCTGCGCCCTGGGGCACCCCATCGGCGCCAGCGGCGCCCGCATCATGGTCACCCTGCTGGCGGCCCTGGAGAAGTACGGCCTGAGGCGCGGCGTGGCCAGCCTCTGCATCGGCGGCGGCGAGGCCACCGCCATCGCCATCGAGCGTTACTGAGAGGATTGAAAGACCCAACGCGGAGGCGCAAAGGGATAAAGGATAAAAGATAAAAGATAGGGGATAGGGGATAGGGGATAGGGGATAGGGGATAGGGATTTATTGTGGCGGATTTATCAACACATCGGCGTCCGGGCTCCATGCCCTGCCCGGCCGGATGAATCCAGCGCTACACCCCATTTTTTCCTGGCGCCTTTGCGTCTTGGCGCCTTGGCGTTGAACATGAAACGGCACGTGACCCCGCAATGAGACAGCTTAGATGATCCTGACCGAAGAGCAGCGGATGATCCGGGACATGGCGCGGGAGTTCTCCCGGGATCGGCTGGCGCCGTTCGCGCCGGAGTGGGACCGCACGGGCGAATTTCCGGCCGGGGCGCTGCGGGAGATGGGTGAGCTCGGGTTCATGGGCATGGTCGTGCCGCCGGAGTGGGACGGGGCCGGGGCCGATTTCGTTTCCCTGGCCCTGGCGCTGGAGGAGATCGCCGCCGGCGACGGGGCCTGCTCAACCATCGTCAGCGTACAGAACTCCGTGGTCTGCGGCCCGCTGCTGCGGTTCGGCAGCGAGGAGCAGAAAGCGCGCTTCCTGCGGCCGCTCGCCCGCGGCGAGCAGCTCGGCTGCTTCTGCCTCACCGAGCCCCAGGCCGGCTCCGACGCCGCCGCGCTGCGCACCCGGGCCGTGCGCGACGGCGATGACTACGTCCTCAACGGGGTGAAGCAGTTCATCACCTCCGGCCGGCACGCCGGAGTGGCCATCGCCTTCGCCGTCACCGACGCGGCCGCCGGGAGCAAGGGCATCAGCGCCTTCGTGATCCCCACCGACACCCCCGGCTACCAGGTGGCGCGGGTGGAGGAGAAGAGCGGCCAGCACGCCTCCGACACCTGCCAGGTCATCTTCGAGGATCTGCGCCTGCCCGCCGGGCTGCGCCTCGGCGCGGAGGGCCAGGGCTACCGCATCGCGCTGGCCAACCTGGAGGGCGGCCGCATCGGCATCGCCGCCCAGTCGGTGGGCATGGCGCGCGCGGCCCTGGAGGCGGCACTCGCCTACGCCCGCGAGCGGGAGACCTTCGGACGGCCCATCATCGGGCACCAGGCCGTGGCCTTCCGCCTCGCGGACATGGCCACCCGCATCGAGGCGGCCCGGCAGCTGATGCTGCACGCGGCGGCGCTGCGCGACGCCGGCGAGCCCTGCCTCAAGGAGGCCTCGATGGCCAAGCTGTTCGCCTCGGAGATGGCCGAGCAGGTCTGCTCCGCCGCCATCCAGGTCCACGGCGGCTACGGCTACCTGCGCGACTTCCCGGTGGAGCGCATCTGGCGCGACGTGCGCGTGACCCAGATCTACGAGGGCACCAGCGACGTCCAGCGCCTGGTCATCGCCCGTGCATTGGCGAACGAGTGAGATAAAACCAGTCGACCGCGGATTTGCGTTATCAACACTGATTTTCTCAGGGATGAAGCGATCAGCGCACCGGAGGCGCCTGTTCTGGCTGCAGGGGATGCCAGGCGTTCAGCCAAGGCCATCCGGGGAAGCGAATCAGCGTCAATCAACGTCAATCTGCGGTTAATAAAAAGGTCGTCATCAATGACAGTTCTGCAGAGCAAGGTGGATATCCGCTCGGAGGCGTTCCGGGGCAACACCGCGGCGATGGAGGCGCTGGTGGCGGACCTGCGCTCCAAGGTGGCGCGGGTGAAGCAGGGCGGCGGGGAGCTGGCGCGTGAGAAGCACCTGGCCCGCGGCAAGCTGCTGCCCCACGAGCGGGTGCGGCGGCTGCTGGACGTGGGCTCGCCGTTCCTGGAGCTTTCCCAGCTCGCCGCCTGGAACATGTACGGCAACGAGGTGCCCGGCGCGGGCATCATCACCGGCGTGGGCCGCATCATGGGCCGCGAGTGCATGGTGGTGGCCAACGACGCCACGGTGAAGGGCGGCACCTACTACCCCATGACCGCCAAGAAGCACCTGCGCGCCCAGGCCATCGCCGAGGC
>JAQVKR010000432.1 GCA_028694565.1 Gammaproteobacteria bacterium
GCGGCTGAACCACATCACGATGATGCTGGCCAGCACCGCCAGCACCATCTCGGCGATGATGGCGGTGATCCAGAACGCCGGGCCGTGCCCCCGTTCGGTCTTGAACACCACCCGGTCCACCACATGCCGATGACCCGGGAGAGGAAGATGACGAAGGTGTTCACCACGCCCTGGATCAGGGCCATGGTGACCATGTCGCCGTTGGCCACGTGGCTCACCTCGTGGGCCAGGACCGCCTCGGCCTCGCTCCGGCTCATGCGGCCCAGCAGCCCGGTGCTCACGGCCACCAGGGCGTTGTTGCGGTTCATGCCGGTGGCGAAGGCATTCACGTCGGGCGCATCGTAGATGGCCACCTCGGGCTTGCCGATGCCGGCCTGGCGGGCCTGGCCGGCGACGGTGTCCAGCAGCCAGGCTTCCACCTCGTTGCCGGGCCGCTCGATCACCCGGGCGCCGGTCATGCGCTTGGCGGTCCACTTGGACAGCGCCAGCGAGATGAACGAACCGGTGAAACCGATCACGCCGGCGAAAATCAGCAGCGCATTCAGATCGAGGCCCACGCCCTGCTGGTCGAGGATGCTTTCGATGCCGAGCAGGCGCATGGTGATGTTCAGCACGAACAGCACCGCGACGTTGGTGGCCAGGAACAGGGCTATGCGGGTGAACATGGGCGGATGAACTCCTCGGGCAAGGTATCTCTTCCAGGCTGTATGTGGGCTCCCGCGGCGGGTTTCAAGCGGCCGCCAGGGTTCAGACCCGCGCCTCGGGCTCCGGTTCCCAGGCCAGGAATTCGCCCAGGCAGCGCCTGAGCTTCTGGCGCAGGTGCCGCAGCGCCGCCGCGCCGTAGGGCCGGGCCGGGACCCGCCCCCACACCGGCGCCGGCCAGGCCGGATCGCCGCGGTGGCGCACCACGTGGTGGACGTGGAGCTGGGGCACCACGTTGCCCAGGGCCGCGACGTTCATCTTGTCGGCGCAGAAGCACTCCGCCAGCCGCTCGCCGAGGAAGCAGGATTCCTGCAGCAGCCGCAGCCGATCCGGCTCGTCCAGTTGCCAGATCTCCTCCACCCCCTCCCGGTCGGGCACCAGGATGAACCAGGGGTAGTTGGCATCGTTCATCAGCAGCAGCCGGCACAGGGCAAACCGCCCCAGCTCGATGCAGTCCGCCGCCAGCCGTTCGTGCAGTTCCGCCATGACCGCTCCTCGAAAGGCGTTCCGTGGCCTCGGACCGGCGCTGACTCCCGCCGTTCCCCGTTGCAGGCCCAGGTCCGGAAAAGCCGCTTTCGGCATGATGCCGGCTTCAGTGCCGGCGGCTCCCGCCCGGATGGGCGCCTTCGGCCAACGGAAATCGGCGCCAATCCGCGGTTGATCCTTGAATCTGCTCAGCGCCCCTTCTTCTTGGCGTGGCGCACGAGCCGCTTGCGCTTCTCCTGCTGACGGGGAGTCAGGGGATTCTTGCGGCCGGCGAAGGGGTTTTCACCGGTCTTGAATTCGATGCGCACGGGAGTCCCCTCCAGCCTGAACACCTTGCGGAAGGTGTTGACGAGATAGCGCCGGTAGGCGTCGGGCACATGCTCGGTCTGGTTGCCGTGGATGATGATGAGCGGCGGGTTGCGGCCGCCCAGGTGGGCATAGCGCAGCTTGATGCGCCGCCCGTGCACCAGCGGCGGGGCGTGATCGGCCACCGCGTCGGTGAGCACCTGGGTCAGGCGGGTGGTGGACAGCGCCTGGGTCGCCGCCTCGTAGGCCGCCTCCACCGAGGCGTAGAGATCACCCACCCCGGTGCCGTGGAGGGCGGAGATGAAGTGGATGCGGGCGAAATCCGCGAAGGCGAGGCGGCGCTTGAGCTCGTTGCGGACCCGCTCGCGCTCGTCGCGCGCCATGCCGTCCCACTTGTTCACCGCGATGACCAGCGCCTTGCCGGTTTCGATGACGAAGCCGAGCAGCCGCAGATCCTGGTCGGACACCCCCTCGCGGGCATCCACCACGTGGATGACCACGTGGGCCGCCTCGATGGCCTGCAGCGTCTTCACCACGCTGAACTTTTCCACCACCTCGTGCACGCGGCCCCGGCGGCGTACGCCGGCGGTGTCGATGAGGGTGTAGCGGCGCCCGCGCCGCTCCAGGGGGATGAAGATGCTGTCCCGGGTGGTGCCCGGCAGGTCGCAGACCACCACCCGCTCCTCGCCGAGCATGCGGTTGACCAGGGTGGACTTGCCCACGTTGGGGCGTCCGGCGATGGCGATCCGGATGCCGCCCTCGTCCCCGGCCGGCATGCCCTCCTCCGCGGATTCGGGGAAACCGTCCAGGACTTCGCCGACCAGGCCGGCCACGCCCCGGCCGTGGGCGGCGGCGACCGGGTAGGGCTCGCCCAGCCCCAGTCCGTGGAACTCCGCCAGCGCGGCGGCCGGGTCGATGCCGTCCACCTTGTTCACCACCAGCCTGACCGGCTTGCCCAGCCGCCGCAGCCAGTCGCAGATGCGCTGGTCGCCCGGGATCAGGCCCGAGCGCGCATCCACCATGAACAGGACCGCGTCGGCCTCCTGCACCGCCTGCTCCACCTGGCGGGCCATGAGGCCGTCCAGCTGCTCGGCCTCGCCGCTCAGCCCGCCGGTGTCGATGACGATATAGGAGCGCAGGCCGATGCGGCCCTCGCCATAGAGGCGATCCCGGGTCACGCCGGGCATGTCGGCCACCAGGGCGTCGCGACTGCGGGTGATCTGGTTGAACAGCGTCGATTTGCCCACGTTGGGGCGCCCGACAATCGCGATGACCGGTTTCAAGGTGTCTGGCCTGGTTCGGTTGGGGGTTACTGCAGCCGGAACGCGGCCAGTTCGCCGTCGGCGCCCGCCGCATAGAGCGTGTTTCCAACGGCCACCAGCGCCGAAACCTTGCGATCATCGACCCGGTTGCGGGCCAGGAAGTGGCCATCGCCCGAAGACATCCAGTGCAGGTAGCCCTCGAAGTCGCCCACCACCACCGCACCCTCCACGACCATCGCCGCGGT
>JAQVKR010000433.1 GCA_028694565.1 Gammaproteobacteria bacterium
CACATCGTAGGGTTCGCGCTCGCCGATGAGCCGCCCGCTGGGGTGGGCGAGGATGTGGACGTTGGGATTGGCCAGCGCCTTGAGGATGCGGCGGGTCTGGCGCTCGCGGGATAGGTTGAACTTCCCGTGGACCGCCGCCACCACCAGGTCCAGATCGCCGAGCACTTCGCCCGGCAGGTCCAGACTGCCGTCCTCGAGGATGTCCACCTCGATGCCCTTGAGCAGGGTGATGCCCCGCAGCTGCCCGTTGAGCCGGTCGATGGCGCGGCCCTGCTCCCGCAGCCGCTTCGGGTCCAGGCCGCGGGCCATGGTGAGGCGGCGCGAGTGCTCGGTGATGGCGAGGTACTCCAGGCCGCGCTCACGTGCCGCCGCCGCCATCTCCTCCAGCCCGGCGTGGCCGTCGGTGGCCGTGGTGTGGGCATGGAGATCGCCCCGCAGCGCCTCCAGGGTCACCAGCTCCGGTAACTCGCCCGCCTCGGCGGCCTCGATTTCGCCCTGGTTCTCGCGCAGCTCGGGCGGTATCCAGGGCAGCCCGACGGCCGCGAACACCGACTCCTCCGTCTCGCCCGCCACCCGCTTCCCGCTCCTGAACACGCCGTACTCGTTGAGCTTCAGTCCGCGGGACTGGGCACGGCGGCGCACGGCGATGTTGTGGGACTTGCTGCCGGTGAAGTAGTGCAGCGCCGCGCCCAGGCTCTCGGCGGCCATCACCCGCAGGTCCACCTGCAGGCCGGAGCGCAGGGTCACGGTGGAGCGGGTGGTGCCGCGCGACCGCACCTGGAGCACCTCGTCGTAGGCGCTGAAGCGCTCCATGACGGCCTCCGGCTCGGTGGCGGTCACCAGGATGTCGATGTCGCCCACGGTGTCCCGCCAGCGCCGGTAGCTGCCGGCGATGATCGCCTGCTCCACGCCCCGCACCTTCGCGAGGTAGTCCCGCAGGGGTTCGGCGTACTGGGCGGCGACGGCGTGGCGGAAGCGCCGCGTCGTTCCCATCCGCGCCTCCAGCGCCGCCAGCAGATTCTGCTCGGTCTTCTCGCCGAAGCCGTGGAGCTCCCGCAGGCGCCCGTCGCGGGCGGCGCGGTAGAGCTGCTTCGGGGTCTCGATCTCCAGCTCGTGGTAGAGGGCGTGGACCCGCTTCGGGCCCAGCCCCGGCAGGTGCAGCAGCTCGCCGAGGGACTCGGGCACCTCGCGCCTGAGCTTCTGCAGCGCCCGCAGCCTCCCCGTCTCCACCAGTTCCCGGAGCTTCGCCGCCAGGTCCCTGCCGATGCCCGGCAACCCGGTCAGATCCTCGCCCGCGGCGAGCAGATCGCCCACCTCCCGCGACAGGTTCTCCACTGTTCGCGCCGCATTGCGGTAGGCCCGCACCCGGAACGGGTTGGCCGCCTCGATCTCCAGCAGATCGGCGATCTCGTTCAGCGCCGCGGCGATGTCGGCATTGTGCGTGGGCATGTTGGGTCCGTTTTTCCTGACCGCGGATTAGCGTTGCTGGTCGTTGATTTCCGGGCAACAGGAATGCGGGGATGGATGCGCATCGGGGCGTCCGGCCGGTCGCCTGTTCCGATGCGCCCGCCCATGGCCCGCGTGGCCCCGGAGGCGGAAATCAACGCCCAGCAACGTCACTCCGCGGTTGTCTTCATGGTGTTCCCGGTCAGCCCTTGATGCAGACCATCGGCTCGAGGCGGGCGACCTTCTTCGCCAGGCCCGCGGCGTGGGCGGCATCCACCACGGCGCTGACGTCCTTGTAGGCGCCGGGGGCCTCCTCGGCCACGCCGCGCAGGGAGGGGCTGCGGACGAGGATGCCGCGGGTGGCCAGCTCCTTCACCACCTCGCCGCCGCGCCACTGGCGGGTGGCCTGGTGGCGGCTCATGCTGCGTCCGGCGCCGTGGCAGGCGGAGGCGAAGGCGCGCTCTCCGCCGTCGCCGGTGCCGGCCAGGATGTAGGAGCCGGTGCCCATGCTGCCGCCGATGATGACCGGCTGGCCGGCCGCGCGCAGTCCGGGGGGCAGCGAGGGGTGCCCGGGGCCGAAGGCGCGGGTGGCTCCCTTGCGGTGCACGAACAGCCGCCGGGTGTCCCCCTCCACCACGTGCTCCTCCTCCTTGCAGGTGTTGTGGGAGACGTCGAACAGCAGATCCAGGCGGGCGTCGGGCAGCACGTGGCCGAAGGCGCGGCGGGTCAGATGGGTGAGGATCTGGCGGTTGGCCAGCGCGCAGTTGATGCCCGCGCGCATGGCGCCGAGGTAGGCGCGGCCGACATCCGAGTCGAGCGGGGCGCAGGCCAGTTCCCGGTCGGGGAGGGTGATGCCGTGGCGTCCGGCCGCCACGGCCATCTCCTTGAGGTACTCGGTGCCGATCTGGTGGCCGAGGCCCCGCGAGCCGCAGTGGATGCTGACCACCACGTCGCCCACCGCCAGGCCGTAGGCGCCGGCGACGGCCTCGTCGTGGACGGCCACCACCTGCTGCACCTCCAGGTAGTGGTTGCCCGAGCCGAGGGTTCCCATCTCCCGCTTCTGCCGCTCCTTGGCGCGCACGGAAACCCGGGTCGTGTCCGCGCCGGCCATGCAGCCGTGCTCCTCGGTGCGCTCCAGGTCCGCCGCCTCGCCGTAGCCCTGCTCCACCGCCCAGCGGGCGCCGCCCTCCAGCATGGCGTCCATCTCCCGCGCCGAGAGGCGGATGGAGCCGGTGCTGCCCACGCCGGCGGGGATGGAGTTGTAGAGCACCGCGGCAAGGGTCTCCTTGTGCTGCTCCACCGCCGCGCGCTTGAGTCCGGTGTGCAGGGTACGCACGCCGCAGGAGATGTCGAAGCCCACCCCGCCGGCGGAGATGACGCCGCCCTCGCGCGGGTCGAAGGCCGCCACCCCGCCGATGGGGAAGCCGTAGCCCCAGTGGATGTCGGGCATGGCCATGGAGGCGCCCACGATGCCCGGCAGATGGGCCACGTTGGCCACCTGGGTCAGGGACTCGTCGAGGACCATGTCGTCCAGCAGGCGGCGA
>JAQVKR010000027.1 GCA_028694565.1 Gammaproteobacteria bacterium
GCACGGTGTGCACCACCTTGCGGCCACCCTTCGGCGCGGAAGCGGCTGTTCCCTTGCTGCCCCTGCCCGCCGCCGCCACCCGGACCCCGGCCTCAGACCCGACGGGTATCAGCAGTTCCTGGCCCACCCGGATGCGGGTGCTCTTCAGCTTGTTGCTGTCCATCAGCATGGCCACGGAGGTCCCGTGGGCCTGGGCGATGGTGCTGAGGGTGTCGCCGCGACTGACCCGGTAGCGATCCCAGCGCATGCGCTCGTCGGCGGGCACCTGGGCCAGCTTCTCGTTGAACAGGTCGAGCTTCTCCACCGGCAGCATCAGGTAGTGGGGCCCCTGGGGCGCGGTGGCCCAGCGGTTGAAGCCGGGGTTGTAGCGGTAGAGGTCGTCCAGGCTGATGCCGGCGAGATCCGCCGCCAGCCCGAGATCGATCTGGCCGTCCAGGTCGACCCGCGCCAGGTAGGGCTCATTGGTGATGGGTGCGAGGTCCACCCCGTAGGCGCCGGGATCGGAAACGATGGCGGAGATGGCCAGCAGCCGGGGAACGTAGCTGCGGGTCTCGCGCGGCAGGTCCAGGGACCAGAAGTCGGTGGGGCGTCCGGCCTTGCGGTTCTTGTCGATGGCGCGGCTCACCGTGCCGGAACCGGAGTTGTACGCCGCCAGGGCCAGCAGCCAGTCGCCGTCGAACTGATCCCGCAGCAGCTCCAGGTAGTCCAGCGCCGCCTGGGTGGAGGCGTAGACGTCGCGCCGGCCGTCATACCACCAGTTCTGCTCCAGCCCGAAACGGCGCCCGGTGTCGGGGATGAACTGCCACAGCCCCGCCGCCCGTCCGGGCGAGTAGGCGTTGGGCTGGAAGGCGCTTTCGACCACGGGCAGCAGGGCCAGCTCCAGCGGCGCGCCGCGCTGCTCGATCGACTCCACGATGTAGTGCAGGTAGGGCTCCGCCCGTTCGCCGACCCGCGCCAGGTGGTTCGGGTGGCGGGTGTACATCTCCACCTCGGCCGCCACCCGGGGACGGTTGACCTCGTGATCGAGCCGGAAGCTGGTGCGGATGCGCTCCCAGAGATCGTCGGAGACCGGGGTTTCGGCGAGGTTCGAGGCGGGCGCCCGGAGCCGCTCCCGCAGCAGGGCGGAGAAAGCGCTGCCTGGATCCTCGACGCCGGGGTCGGAGAGGCTGTCGACGGCATTGGCGCTGGTGCCGGCGCCGGATTTCAGGGGCTGGACGCCGCAGGCGCTCAGGGTCAGGAGTGAGACGAGGGCGAGCCCGACGCCGGTCGTGGTCTTGCTTGGCAAGTTCCGGTCCCCCCTGACCCAAAAACAACCGGGGATGCTACGGGCATAGCCCGGGAGGGTCAAGTATTCTGCGACATGCTCATCTAATGTCAAACAGCAGATTCAGATTTTATCTCTTTGAATAGAAAAGAAATCAATTTCTGATGCTGGAAGAGCAAGACGCGTTGCGCAGAAACCCGGGCCATGTTGCCGAAGATCGCGCGGAAAGGGCCGCTTTTCTTGGCGAAGGCCGTGCAACGGGGCCGGCCTCAGCCGGGCGGGTGGCCCTGGGCATCCGGTTTCAGTCGAGGGTGTCCTTCCAGTGCCGGATGGTGGCGAACACGTCCACCGGGCCGTCCAGGGGGCGGCCCGCGAACTCCGCGGCCGCAGCCGCCACGCGCGCATCCCCGTCGCGCAGGAAGGGATTGGTGTCCAGTTCCTCCGCCAGGGTGGAGGGCACGGTGGGCTCGCCGCGGGCGCGCGCGGCCTCGGCGGCCGCGCGGCGCGCGTTCAGCGCGGCGCTGTCCGGCTCCACCACCCGCGCGAAGCCGAGATTGGCCAGGGTGTATTCGTGGGCGCAGTAGACCAGGGTTGCGGCGGGCAGGGCGGCGATGCGCGACAGGGAACGGTGCATCTGCTCCGGGGTGCCCTCGAACAGGCGCCCGCAGCCGCCGGTGAACAGCGTGTCGCCGCAGAACAGCATGCCGTCGCCGTGGTAGACCACGTGGGTGAGCGTGTGACCGGGCGTTTCCATCACCTCCAGGGTCAGCTCAAGCTCCGGGAGCTCGACCCGGTCGCCGTCCCGGACCACGTGGGTGACGGCGGGAATGCGGCGATCCTCCGGCGCATAGACCGGAATGTCGTAGTGGGCCAGGAGATCGCGGACGCCGCCCGTGTGATCGCCGTGGTGATGGGTGATGAGAATGGCCGTCGGCTCCAGGCCGGTGCGCCCGAGCGCCTCCAGGACCGGCTCCGCATCCCCGGGGTCGACGATGGCGACGCGGCGGCGCGGCGGATACTGGATCAGCCAGATATAGTTGTCGTCGAAGGCGGGGACCGCCATGACGGGATGTATTTTACTCATTATTCAATGCCTTGCTAAGCATATCTCGAAACATTCAAAGAACGCCGGCACGACCCGTGGGGCATGGGTCATGCTCGCAAGGCCCGGGTCCGGGGTCAACCACCTCCGGCTCCCGGGCGTCCCCTTGCGCCGGGGCCGGTTCCGCTCGGCGGGGCGGGTGCGTAATATCGGCGGCATGAACTCATCGACGCCACCGCTCTCACCGCCGCTTACCAGCATGAGGGGCTGGTACGCCACGCCGCTGGGCCGGGCGTTGCTGAAGGCGGAGGGGGAACTGCTGGAGGGCGTGCTGTCCGGCCTGTTCGGCTATCACCTGGTGGCCTTGGGTTGCGAGCATTCCGCCGCGGCGCTGGCCGCGAGCCCCATCCGGCACCGCATTCTCCTGTGCCGGGTTCCGCCCGCGACGGCGCCGGGGCTGTGCGCGGAGCCCGATGCCCTGCCGCTGGCATCGGCCAGCGTGGACGTGATGGTCATGCAGCATATCCTCGAGTTCGAGCGTCGGCCCCACGAGGTGATCCGCGAGGCTTACCGGGTCCTGATCCCGGAGGGGCGGCTGGTGCTCACCGGCTTCAATCCCTGGAGCTTCTGGGGATTGCGCCGGCTGCTGAGCCGCCGCGGTGAAATGGTGCCCTGGAGCGGGCAGTTCCTCAGCCTGAACCGGATTCGGGACTGGCTGGCGCTGCTGGGCTTCGAGATCGACAACGCCCATCACTTCTTCTTCCGTCCGCCGCTGCAGCACCGTGGTATGATGGCGCGCCTCGGATTCCTGGAGGGAGGCGGCCGGCGCTGGTGGCCGGCGCTGGGCGGAGTCTACGTGGTGACGGCGCGCAAGCGGGTCATTCCGTTGACGCCCGTCAAGCCGCGCTGGCGCCCGCGCCGCAGCGTGCTTCCCGCCGGGCTGGCGGAACCCACCACGAGGAGCCTGCATCGACGTGGCCAAAACGGTTGAGATCTTCACCGACGGCGCCTGCCGGGGCAATCCCGGTCCGGGCGGCTGGGGCGCGCTGCTGCGCTACGACGGCCACGAGCGCGAGCTCTGGGGCGGCGAGGCGCAGACCACCAACAACCGCATGGAGCTGATGGCCGCGATTGTCGCGCTGGAAACCCTCACCCGGCCCTGCCACGTGGACATCACCACCGACTCGGAGTACGTGCGCAAGGGCATCACCGAGTGGCTGAAGAACTGGAAGCAGCGCGGCTGGAAGACCAGCGCCCGGACGCCGGTGAAGAACGCCGAGCTGTGGCAGCGGCTCGACGCCGCCACCGCCCGCCACCAGCTGCGCTGGCACTGGGTCAAGGGTCATAGCGGCCATCCCGAGAACGAGCGCGCCGACGCCCTGGCCAACCGGGGCATCGACGAGCTGAAGTCGCGGAGGGCCGGCTGATGCGGCAGGTGGTGCTGGACACGGAGACCACCGGCCTCGAGCCGGAGCAGGGCCACCGCATCATCGAGATCGGCTGCGTGGAGCTCGACAACCGGCGGCTCACGGGGCGCCGCTTCCACCAGTACCTGCAGCCCGATCGGGACATCGACGAGGGCGCGGTGGAGGTGCACGGCATCACCAACGAGTTCCTCGCCGACAAGCCGCGCTTCAACGATGTGGCCGGGGACTTCCTGGCCTTCATCGAGGGCGCCGAGCTCATCATCCACAACGCCCCCTTCGACGTGGGCTTCATCGACAACGAGCTGCGCCTCATCGGCGAGCGGCGCAACGTCGGCGAGCTGTGCCTCGTGGTGGACACGCTGGTGATGGCGCGGCAGATGCACCCGGGGCAGAAGAACAGCCTGGACGCCCTGTGCAAGCGCTACGACGTGGACAACTCCCACCGCGACCTGCACGGGGCGCTGCTCGACGCGGAGATTCTCGCCGACGTCTACCTGGCCATGACCGGCGGCCAGGGCGCCCTGTCCCTGGGCGGTCTCTCCAGCGCCGCCAACAACTACCAGGCCATCGGCAACAGCCTCCTGCCCGCCGACCGGCCGCCCCTGCGGGTGCTGCGCGCCAGCCCCGACGAGCGGCAGGCCCACGCCGACACCCTGGCGCGGGTGGACAAGGCCAGCGGCGGCCACTGCCTGTGGCGGGAGCTGGAATCCTCCTGATGCGGCACGGATCACCTTGAACCTGCAGAGGCCGGGGTCGCAAGGCGGGGGCATCCCCCCTCACCGCAACCGGCTGCTGGACGCCTGATGCGGCTGCTACACCGGTCATGGCTGTTCCGGGTTCTCGCCTTCCTGATGCTCATGGTAGGCGCGATGTCAGCGGCCATCTTCCTGAGCATCGACCGGTTCGTGTCGTTGCAGTTCAGCGCCATCGCACAGGAACGGCTCAACTATCAGGCCGACGAGTTGCGCCGCCTCATCGAGCGTGAACTGAAGGGCCTGGCGTCTATTGCCGAGCTGGCCGCGGCAGACTCCGATCTCCGCCACAGCGCGCAGTACCACCTGCTGCTCGAGGGCGAGAACAAACCCCTGTTGGGAGACCTGGAGCGGATACGTTCAACCTTCAGCATCGGCGCGATGACCCTCTGGGAGCCGGATGGCCGATGGGTGGCGGGCAGTACGGCCGATCCGGTTGGGCGATTGGTCCGGACAAATCAGTCGGCTGCCGCCAAGCCGCCCGTGGTGGAGTCCAGCACGCTCTGGCTCAACGGGGACCTGTGGCTGGTGGAAACGGCGGGCCTTGTCTCAGGCAGTGAGATTCTCGCCGTTCTTCAGTTGGCACGGCCGTTGAGCCCGATCCTGGACGTGGCCCGCATCTTCGGATCGGAAGCACAGGTAGGGTTGGTCGGCGCCGGGAGCCCCCAGACCGAAGGTACCATCCGTGTTCCGGTACAGCGCCTGGAGCAGGGCGACACGATGCTGGAGCTTACTGTCCGGGATCCGGTGCTCGCGGCGCTCGAACAGACGAAAAAGGTGGTGGGAACCACGCTCCTGTCGGGAACCGTGATCCTCTCGCTCATCATCATCGTTTGGTTGCGGCGCCAGCTACGCCCTATGCAGGAATTGACCCGGATTGCCCCGGAAGTGGCTCGGGGGTTGGAGCAGGGCCATGTCCCGCGGGTACAGGAGGAGGGCCACGCGGAAGTGGCGCAACTGGTGCGCGCCTTCAACGCCATGCTGGATGATCTGCTCAGACTGCGCAGCCTGGAAGAGGAGGTGCGCCACAATGAACGGTTCTCCACCATTGGCCGGATGGCGACGCGCGTCGCCCATGACATCAACAACCCCCTGACGGTGATCAAGAACACCGCCATCCTGTTGCGCAAGGAGCGGGGCGGGGAGCGGGAGCTCGCGCAGGATCTTGAGCGGATAATCCACCACTCGCAGCGCTGCAGCCGCATCACCGACAACCTGCTGCGTTTTGGCCGACCGCTGAAGCTGCAGCTGGAAACGCTGGAGATGGACCGGTTTCTTGAAGCGTATCTCGCCGATTTGACGCGACGCCGCGTTCAGACCCCGTATAGGCTGGCGGTGATGGGAGCCGGACTCAGGTTTCGCGGTGACCGCTGCCAAATAGAGCAGATGCTGGATAATCTGTTCAACAATGCCTACGAAGCCAATGGCGGCAATGCTGTGGACATCGAGGTCGGCATCTCGGATGACTACGATGTCTTTATCCGTATCCGTGACAACGGTACCGGTTTCCAGGACGGCGCAGACGGGCGGATTTTCGAACTTTTCTACACCACCAAGCCCGAAGGTACCGGGCTCGGCCTGCCCAATGCCGACGCCATTGCCAGGGCCCACGGTGGCAGCATCCGCATCACCGGCCCTGAGAGCGGTGAGGTTACCGTGTTCCTGCCGGGAGAGGCGGCCCCGGTCTCAGGCGGCGCGCCCTGAGCCGGTCCGGGAGTTGAGACGCCCTTCCGTGAATGCGATATCCCGTGGAACAGGCAGCAGTTTGCGGGCGATAATGGCCTGGCCCTCCGGCGCAAAGAGATAGTCGAAGAACGGGGTCATGACCGCCGGGTTCCACCCCGAAAGGATCAGGTTGCAGGGCCCGGCGAGGGGGTATTCACTCCGTCCTTCCAGGGCATCGGCCGGGAGTTTTCCGTCCACGTTGAGGACCTTGAGCAGACCGGCTTCCACCAGCGGTCGGGCGAGAACCCAGCTGTTCACGCCAATCGCGGTGCGGAACCTCCCCACGGCGCTCAGATGGTCATCGTCGGTTGGGGCCTCGAGGGCCTGTGGCGACCAGTTTTCGTTCCCCCGCACTAGCAACTCCCGGACGGGCTCGAAGTAGGTGTCGCAGTGGCGATGGATAACCAGTGCCACGGGCTTGTTCTCGCCCCCGACTTCGCTCCAGCGATGGATTCGTCCGCTGGCAATCGCGCGCAGTTCCTCCAGCCCGATCTGATTCAGTGGATTGGAAGGATGGACCAACACTGCCTTTAGATCCTGTGCGATGGGAAGCCAGTCGAGTCCCGTGGCGGGGGAACCCGGAACGGGACAGCACAGTGCCCCCAGATGGGCCTGCCGGCTGCGCACGGAGCGCACTCCGTCGTCGCAACCGCCGCCGAAAACGGTTACAGGCAGGCCGCTATCCCGGGCATAGGCCGATGCCAGCGCATCCAGGCAGCCTTCCTTGAACAGGCGGCTGCCGGCGATGGTCAGTATATCGGGCGTGAGTGCCCTCACGGCTGTCAGGGGGGAGGATGGGCGGCTGCGGCAGTAGCTGGCGGGCGTGGACAGGTCACCGCCGCCGAGCACCTGCCGGGCCGACAAGGCCCCGGCTCCGGCACAGAATCCCCCGCCCAGGGCCGCGAGCAGTTGCAGGAACTGGCGGCGCTTAATGCGTATGCTCATGAACCGCTGGCCTCCGCCTGCTCCGGTCTGTGCGACGTGCCGAGCTTCCGTAGCAGGGTTTTGTAGTCGATCTTGAGAATCCTGGCCGCACGCGCCTTGTTGCCGCCGGTCAGGTTCAGAACCTGGTTGATGTAGCGCAGTTCCATCTCGGCCAGGGTGGCCGTGCCACCGGTGCTGGCGGCATGGTCCTTGTCCGTCGCATGCCCCGGCAGCATGGCCGGCGTAATCTCGTACGCTCCGGCTTGCGCGAGGATGACGGTCTCCTCGATGAAGTTCTCCAGTTCGCGGACGTTGCCGGGCCAACCGTCCTGCAGCAGTACTTGCAATGCCTCGGGTGAAAAACGGCGTACCGAGCTGCCGTGGGCGCGGACATAGCGCTGCAGAAAGTCCTCAGCCAACTGTGGAATATCCTCCCGGCGCTCGCGCAGCGGCGGTAGCGTCACGTTCAACACTTTCAGCCGATGGTAGAGATCCCGCCGGAATCGACCCTGGAGAACCAGCTTGTCGAGGTCCTCGTTGGTTGCGCTGATGAGTCTGAAGTCGACTTCGAACTCCCGATCCGAACCGACCGGGCGGACCTGCCGTTCCTCGATGACACGCAGCAGCTTCGCCTGCAGCAGCGGGGACATGGCATTGACCTCGTCCAGGAACAAGGTGCCGCCGCTGGCCTCCACCAGCAGGCCTCTGCGCTCGTGTGTCGCCCCGGTGAAAGCGCCCTGGCGATGACCGAACAGTTCCGAGTCGGCCAGTTCCTCGGGGATCGCCGCCATGTTGATGGCGACGAACGGGCCGCGACCGGCGTGGATGGCGCGCGTGACCAGTTCCTTCCCGGTGCCGCTTTCTCCGGAAATCATTACGCTGGCGGTCACGGGGCGCACCTTCAGAATCCAATTGCGCAGGTTCACCATGGCCGGGGAGTCGCCAACAATGGCGCGCAGGTGGGGATCGGCTTCACGCAGACTGCGGTTGAGTTCGCGGTAGCGCGCACGCAGGTCAAATTCACGCTCCACTTTCGCCACCATAAGCTCCACATCATCGGGATCGAATGGCTTGGAGAGAAAATCGAAGGCCCCGGCCTTTACGGCGCGTACCGCATTCTCCACGGTGCCGTAAGCGCTGACCACCACCACAACGATGGTGGGATCAATCTCGCGCAGCCGGCTCATCACCCTGAAACCGTCGACACCCGGCATCACCAGGTCCAGGAACACCAGATCGGGTGAAGATTGCGCGATGGCACGATCGAGATCGAAGGGCATCCGTTGGATTTCGATCTGGTAATCGCCGCAGGTGCGTACCACCCGGGCCAGCACATCGGCGATGTCAGGTTCATCATCCACTATCCAGATGCGGGGACGGGGCTCACCGGCTCCCCTTGGCATGGCTTTTTTTTGCATGGCTTGTCTGCCGGCAGTCTTGTGGTTGTTGACCGGAACGAAGCCGGCCACTCGTTATGCGGCTAGGAGTAACCCAGCTACGGATGCCCGTCAACCGTTCCCCGGCACCCGCATCACGCTCACGCTGAAACAGAGGCAATAGTCCACAGCGTGCCCTGCCTGGTATGGCGAAACGCCAGTCAAGAATTAGAAAAGTCGCATTTCGTTCAATGCTGAATTTTCGTGGCGACAGACGCTTGCACCGCACCGGGCAAAGCTGGCCCGGGGCATGCAATAGCTTGTTCGCGGTACAAGACCGCTGGTGTTGGAGCGGTTTCCACCGGTTTTGAACAAAGTCGTCACAGGAGGAGGTGAAAAAATGCACAGCATGTACAGACGCATGGTTCTCAAGGGAACGATCGCGATGGGGGCTGCGGTAACGGCGGGCCTGTTCACACCGCTCAGAGCCTTGGCCGAATGGCCGAAGACAGCGTTCGAGGCCGAAGCGGTGGAGGGGGTGATAAAGAGTCTCTACGCTGCCTCGTCTGTCCAGGACAGCGATCAGATTCGGTTGATCGCCCCTGATATCGCCGAGAACGGCACCGTGGTACCCATCACCGTGGACACGACCCTGCCGGAAGTGGATTCCATCTCGATCATCGCCGAGAAGAATCCCCGCCCGCTCGCCGCCTCCAGTCGCCTCAATCCCAAGCTCGAAGGCTACTTCGCGACCCGACTCAAGCTCAGCCAGACCCAGAACGTGGTCGCCGTGGTGCAGTCCAGGGGGCGGCTCTATCGGGCTTCAAAGGAGATCAAGGTGACCGTCGGCGGCTGCGGCGGCTGAGCGGTATTAGGCGAACCCGAACCCGGGAGCAAGTACGGAGGCAAGGAACCATGTCAACAACCATCAAAGTGAGAGCCATGGTCAGCGCGGATATCGCCACGGTCAAGGCCATCATCAACCATCCCATGACAGTGGAGCGGTTGGACAAGGCTACCGGCAAGGTGGTGCCGGCACACTTCATCGAGGAAGTGGTGTTCAGCCACAACGGCGAGGAGCTGTTGGTGGCGAGCTGTGGCCAGGCCATATCCAAGAACCCCTATTTTTCATTCAAATTCAGCGGCGCGCGGTCTGGCGACACGCTCGGGGTGATCTGGCGTGACAACCAGGGAAAACAGGATAGAGACGAGTTTCAGATCAGGTAAGGGACTGGCCGGCGCGAGTCACGGTACACCCGATGGAGGAACAGCACCAATGAAAACGAAGATCCCGAAAGCCGCACTTGTGGCAGCCCTCGTGGCTGGAATCTGCCCGGTGACGGTTTTCGCAGCAGAAGTTCGGCACGATTTCTGGCCGGGGCGGGACAAGGTGATACCCCATGTCTCCGGAGACGAGCAGTTCTCCAATACCTACCGCTACTGGAAAGATGAGATGTCACTCGATGCGGCGGTGACCGCCGGATTGATGTCCCACGAGATGAATTATAAAGATTTCCGCTGGCGGGAGAAAAGCCTGGAAGGCGAGATGCTGCTCGGCGAGGGACAGGAGCTTTTCAACACGGCCAACGAGCAGGGCCAGTCCTGCGCTTCCTGCCACGGGGCTGACGGCAAGGAACTCGAGGGCACCTACGCCAGGATGCCCAAGTACAACGAACGCCTCAAGCGGGTTGTGGTGGGACCGACCCAGATCCGCATCTGCGCCGAGGAGCGCCTGGGTCGAAAGGACTGGGGGGAAGACACGCGTCCGAATACCCTGCTGGCGTTCTACCTGGCCTCGCTTTCCGATGGTGAAATCATCGACGTGGATGTGAATGCGCCAGGGCCTGTGAAGGACTCCTACGAGCGTGGCCGTGATCTCTTCTTCAAACGGGTCGGGCACTTCCACTTTGCCTGTGCCAGTTGCCACACGCCGCCCAGCTCGGGCAATTATCTGCGCGGTCAGCGTCCCACCACCTTCTTCGGGGATGCCGCGCAATATCCCATCTACCACTTCCCCTATCAGTTGGCCGGGGACAACCTCTCCTACATTTTCACAATGCAGCACCAGATCAGGTCCTGCCAGCAGCTTTCGCGGATGTATCAGGGCCGTGAGGGGAGTGCGCCGATGACTGATATCGAGACTTTCCTGCGTGCCTCGGCCAATGGTTATCCCATTAGCGTTCCCGTATCGGAATACAACATGAACACCGATTACCTGGAACGTTCCCAGCAGGTCAGCAGCCAGTGAGCAGCCTGCCCGACGGGCCTGGTTGAACAGCAAGCGGAGGAATATCAGCCATGAGAGTCACAATCCATGAAACCAGGGGATGGATCAGGAGCGCGCGCGTGCTGGCGCTTCTCCTGGCAGTGGCATCCGGTTCCACAACCTGGGCGGAAGAAACCGGAAAGACCGAATGGGTTCCGGGAGAGCCCTATCCGACGGCCCTCCTGGACCGCTATCCCTGCCACGACTACGAGCTTCCCTGCGGCAACATGGCGCCGCCGATCGTGCAGCAGGTGGAATTCAGCGGGGAATTGACGGGGGATTCGGCGCTGGGTGAGAAAATCGCCACCAATCTGCGCTGGGGCAATTGTCTCTCCTGCCACAAGCTGCCGGGGCACCCCGAAGGCGGCACCATCGGCCCCAGCCTGGCGGACTACTCCACTCGCAGTCTTCCACTCAGCTATACCTACCAGCGTATCTGGGACGTGAGAGTATTCAATCCCAACGCCCATATGCCGGTTTATGGGCCGAACCGGATATTGACTCCGGAAGACATCGGGCACGTAATGGCCTACCTTTACGTGCCGCACGCAGAAAACCGGATTGCGGCGAAACAGGACTGATCCCTCCTCCGGCAGTCATTTGGGCGGGTCCTTTGCGGCCCGTTTTTTTTGCTCTGAACGATACAGCCCCGCGGGCGGGAGGTCACAGCGGGACCGGGCGTCGCGCAATACATTCTCCGCTGCAATTCCTGCCATCATGCGGAGCCACGCCGGTAGTCGCCGCCGCACTTTTCCGTGGAACGGAAAACCCTCGAATCAACCTGCAAGGTTTTCAGCCACGAAGGTTGCGGGGGAGGCAAGCGCGGGCACATGGCGCTCATCACGGAGCCGCAACCCTTCGGTTCATGACCTGGCTGCAGCGCGATGGACGGGGGGCAGGGCGTCCGGCCCCGGGGCGGGTTCCCCGGCGCCATCAACAATGCCGATACCACTTGCGTGGATGGTGCGTGCGCGGGGATCCGGCCGGGCGCGGGCGACTCCCCCGCACCCGGCGCCGCGGGTCAGAAGTGGGCCGCGTTCAGCCACATGTGGGTGAGGATGCTGGCGGCGTAGCCGAGGGCGATGGCCGGCGTCCACTTGAGGTGGCTGAAGAAGGTGTAGCGTCCCCGGGCCTGGCCCATGAGGGCCACGCCGGCGGCCGAACCGATGGAGAGCAGGCTGCCGCCCACCCCGGCGGTGAGCGTCACCAGCAGCCACTGGCCGTGGCTCATGTCCGGATTCATGGTCAGCACGGCGAACATGATCGGGATGTTGTCCACGATGGCCGACAGGATGCCGACGCTCACGTTGGCGAGGGTCGCGCCCCAGTCGCTGTACATCACCTGGGAGGCCAGCTCCAGGTAGCCGATGAAGCCAAGGCCGCCTACGCAGACCACCACGCCGTAGAAGAACAGCAGCGTGTCCCATTCGGCCCGGGCAATCTTGTTGAAGATGTCGAAGGGCACCACGTCGCCGATCATCTTGTCCGCCACTTCAAGGTTGTAGGGGTGCGCGGCCGGCACCCGGCCATGGGTCTTGCGCAGGTAGAAGCCGAACAGCTGCAGGTAGGACAGGCCGGTCATCATGCCCAGCACCGGGGGCAGGTGGAAAAAGTTGTGGAAGCTCACCGCGGTGACGATGGTGGCGGCGAACAGGGCAATGATGCGCCGGGCGCCGCGGCGCATGGGAATCCGCTCATCGCTGGGAGCGGGGGAGATGTCGGGGATGGCGAAGTGCATCAGTGCCGCGGGCACCACGAAGTTGACCACCGAGGGGACGAACAGGGCGAAGAACTCCCAGAAATCCACCAGGCCCTTCTGCCAGACCATGAGGGTCGTGATGTCGCCGAAGGGGCTGAAGGCCCCGCCGGCGTTGGCGGCCACGACGATGTTGATGCAGCCCAGCGCCACGAAGCGGGGGCTGTCCGCGCCCACGGCGAGCAGTACGGCGCACATGAGCAGGGCGGTGGTGAGGTTGTCGGCGACCGGCGAGATAAAGAAGGCCAGGACGCCGGTAATCCAGAACAGCTGCCGGTAGCTGAATCCCTTGCGTATCAGCCAGGATCGCAGGGCGTCGAACACCAGCCGCTCCTCCATG
>JAQVKR010000434.1 GCA_028694565.1 Gammaproteobacteria bacterium
GGCGCGGGAGGTTACTTGCGCAGCTCCGGCGGCAGGCAGGGATGGATGGCCTGGAGCATGCCCTTGAAGACCTTCGGGCTGCCGGCCAGGATATTGCCGCTGGCGAGAAAGTTGGATCCGCCGCCGAAGTCGCCCACCAGGCCGCCGGACTCCTGCACCATCAGCGCGCCGGCGCCCATGTCCCAGGACTGCAGGCCGAACTCCCAGTAGCCGTCCAGCCGACCGGCCGCCACGTAGGCCAGATCCAGGGCCGCGGAACCGGCGCGGCGGATGTCCGCGGCCTGGGGGAAGAGGGCGTTGAAGGTCTTCAGGTAGACCTCCAGCCGCTGGGGCTGGCGGAACGGGAATCCGGTGCCGAGCAATGCGCCCTCAACGCCGTTGAGACGGCTGACGCGCACCCGTCGGCCATCGAGCTGGACGCCCGAGCCGCGGCTGGCGGTGAACAGCTCCTGGCGCACCGGATCGTAGATGATGCCGTGCTCGAGCCGGCCCCGGATCTGCACCGCGATGGAAACGGCATAGTGGGGGAAGTTGTGCAGAAAGTTGGTGGTGCCATCCAGGGGATCGATCAGCCAGACCACCTCGGCGTTGCCCTGGGCGCCGCTCTCCTCGGCCAGGATGGCGTGATCGGGATAGGCCTTGCGGATGATCTGGATGATCTCCGCCTCGGCCATGCGGTCCACGTCGCTGACGAAATCGTGCCGCCCCTTCGTCTGCACCTGCAGGGCATCGAGCTTGGGAATGGCGCGGGTGATGACATTGCCGGCGCGGCGGGCGGCGTTGACGGCGATATTGACCAGGGGGTGCATGGGTGGGTGAGGCCCTCGACTGCGTTGGAAAACGCCGAATAATAGCATGGGCGCGCGCCGCCGCGGCAGTCGTTGCCGTCCGGGGGCGAAATTGGCGTAATCCGGGGCCGATCGGGCTAGAATCCCGGACTTTCCCCAGGAGCTGAGCCGTGCTCGACAATATCGCCATCGTGCTGGTCCACCCGTCCCATCCCGGCAACATCGGCGCCGCGGCCCGGGCCATGAAGACGATGGGGCTGTCCCGGCTGCGGCTGGTGCAGCCGGCCGGCTACCCCTGCGCGGAAGCGACGGCCCGGGCGTCGGGAGCGGACGACATCCTGGCCCGGGCCGAGGTCTGCGCGGACCTGGAGGAGGCCGTGGCCGACTGCGTGCTGGTGGTCGGCACCAGCGCCCGCAGCCGAACCCTGCCCTGGCCGCTGCTGGAGGCGCGCGAGGCGGCCGGGCGGCTGGCGGCGGAGGCGGGCGCGGGGCAGCGGGCGGCGCTGCTGTTCGGACGCGAGCGGACCGGCCTGACCAACGACGAGCTGGCCCGCTGCCATTTCCACGTCACCATTTCCAGCAACCCGGACTACAGCTCGCTGAACCTGGCCGCGGCGGTGCAGATCCTGGCCTACGAGCTGCGCCTTGCGGCGGGAGCGGCGCCGGCGCGCCCCGCTGTCCCGGGGGCGCCGGAGGGCGAACCGGTCACCCAGGCGGACATGGAGGGGTTCTACGGCCACCTCGAGCGGGTCCTGGTGGCGAGCGGATTCCTCGATCCGCGGAATCCGAAGCGGCTGCTACCCCGGCTGCGCCGCCTCTATGCGCGCGCGCGCCCGGACCGGGTGGAGCTCAACATCCTGCGGGGCATGCTCAAGGCGATGGAGAAGCATCTCCGCTTCCAGCGTCCTCCCGAGCCGGGAGACTGACGCCGATCATGGTTTCCCGCTGGAAAGGGGGGGGGATTACCCAGTATAATGCTGGGACTTTTCCGCCTTTCGCTCGGACGCACCATGTTCTCCAGACTCCGCGAAGACATCAGCAGCGTATTCGATCGCGATCCCGCCGCACGCAACACCTTCGAGGTCATCACCAACTATCCCGGCATCCATGCCGTCATCTACTACCGGATGGCGAGCGCCCTGTGGCGGCACAACTGGAAATGGCTTGCGCGCACCCTCTCCACCCTGGCCCGCTGGCTCACCGGCATCGAGATCCATCCCGGCGCCCGCATCGGCCGGCGCTTCTTCATCGATCACGGCATGGGGGTGGTCATCGGGGAGACGGCGGAGATCGGGGACGACTGCACCCTCTACCACGGCGTGACCCTGGGCGGGACCAGCTGGAGCGCGGGCAAGCGCCACCCCACCCTCGGCGACAACGTGGTGGTGGGAGCCGGCGCGAAGGTGCTCGGTCCCCTGGTGGTCGGGAATGGCGCCCGCATCGGCTCCAACGCCGTGGTGATCCGCGATGTCCCGCCGGGGGCAACCGTGGTCGGAGTGCCCGGACACATCATCGTGCGGGGCGAGGAGGACGAGGAGCAGCAGCAGAAGCGCCACGCCATCGCCCGCAAGATCGGCTTCGACGCCTACGGCATGCACGGCACCATGCCGGATCCCGTGGCCAAGGCCATCGACTGCATGCTGGACCACATGCACGCCACCGACCAGCGGCTGGAAGTCATGTGCCGTTCACTCAAGGCCCTGGGAGCCGAGTATCCCGATCTCGAAGGGGAGTGGCTGGACGTCGAGCGGGTCAAGGAGAACCTCAACTGCGGCTCTCCCGGGGAGGATGACGCCGCGGCGGCGGAGGAAGGCCCGGAAAGGCTGAGTCAACAAAATAAATAGGGATTTTTAGTTGACTGCCATAGTAGGCTATGTAGAATTAGCGGCATCTTATACACCAACCCGGGAAGGTAATAGGCAATGAGGCTGACCACGAAAGGGCGTTACGCCGTCACCGCGATGCTGGACCTGGCCATCCACTACCAGGAGGGGCCCATCACCCTGGCAGACATCTCCCAGCGGCAGGGTATCTCGCTGTCCTACCTCGAACAGCTGTTCTCCCGCCTGCGCAAACAGGGGCTGGTGAACAGCACCCGCGGTCCGGGCGGCGGCTACCGGCTGAGCCGCGAGGCCGGCGAGATCGCCGTCGCCGACGTGATCCAGGCGGTGGACGAGAAGATCGACGCCACCCGCTGCAGCG
>JAQVKR010000435.1 GCA_028694565.1 Gammaproteobacteria bacterium
CATGGATGGAACCCGGGACCGGGAGTTTACGCACCGGATCATTGGTTGCGCTTTCAAGGTGCACAATGTGCTGGGTGCGGGCTTCCTAGAGAAGGTCTACGAAAACGCGCTGGTCATAGAACTGCGGGGCTGCGGGCTGGAGGTATCTCAGCAGGTGCCGCTCAAGGTCATGTACGGAAGCGAGGTGATTGGCGAGTATTTTGCCGATTTCCTGGTGGAAGGGCGAATCCTCTGTGAACTGAAGGCGGCCCGACGAATAACGACGGAACACGAGGTACAGTTGGTCAACTACCTCACGGCCACGGGGACAGATGTGGGATTGCTCCTCAACTTCGGACCCAGTGTCGAGGTGCGCAAAAAGTTCTTGCGCTATCAGCCGGGAACGCGTGGCCGCACCGCACGGTTGCCCCGTTAATCCTGTGAATCCTGTCTATTTCACAACAAATCATGAAAAGAGACATCGAGACGAAGCTCAGCGCGGCCCGCACGCGCCTGGTCCTGGACAAGCCCTTCCTGGGGGCGCTGGTGCTGCGGCTGCCGATGATCGAGGCGGATCCGAAGTGGTGCCAGACCACGGCCACCGATGCGCGCAGCTTCTACTACAACCCCGACTACATCGACGCCCTCAGCCTCGACCAGACCCAGTTCGTGCTGGCCCACGAGGCGCTGCACTGCGCGCTCTCCCACTTCGCCCGGCGCCTGCACCGCAACAAGTTCCGCTGGGACGTGGCCTGCGACTTCGCCGTCAACCCGCTGCTCATCAACGACGGGCTCACCCCGCCGCCCGGCGCGCTGTTCGAGGAGAGCTACGAGGGGATGACGGCCGAGGAGATCTACCCCTACATCGACGAGAACGGCTCCGACGAGCCCATGGACCGGCACGTCTACGACGACGAGCAGGAGAGCGGCGAGGGGCAGGGGCGGAACGAGAGCCGGACGGAGCGCGACGAGGAGCAGGAGCGGGGCGATCAGCCCGACCAGGGCGGCGACCGGGATTCGAAGCCGGAGGAGGGCGGCGAGCAGGCCGAGGAGGACAGCGAAGGCGGCGGCGCGCCGCAGCCCCCGCCGCTCAGCCCCACCGAGACCGAGGCCCTCAGCACCCAGTGGCAGCAGCGCCTGGCGGGCGCGGCCCAGACCGCCATGCAGGCGGGCAAGCTCGGCGGCGCCATGGCGCGCATGGTGGAGCACCTGCTGCAGCCCCAGATCCCCTGGCGCATGTTGCTGGCCCGCTACATGACCGCCGAGGGGCGCGAGGACTTCAGCTACTTCCGCCCGTCCCGGCGGGAGGGCGACGCCATCCACCCGAGTCTGCGCAGCAGCCAGCTCAACGTGGCGGTGATACTCGATGTCAGCGGCTCCATCAGCGAAGGCGAGATGGCCGAATTCCTCGCCGAGGTCAACGCCATCAAGGGCCAGATGCGCGCCCGGGTGCTGCTTCACGCCTGTGACGCCGAGATGGCGGAGGACGGGCCCTGGGAGTACGAACCCTGGGAGGAGTTCAGGCTGCCGCGGGAGTTCGCCGGTGGCGGCGGCACCAGCTTCAAGCCTCCCTTCGAATGGATCGAGCGGGAGGGCCACCGTCCCGACCTGATGCTCTACTTCACCGACGCGGAGGGGGAGTTTCCGAAGAGCGCGCCCCTGTTCCCGGTCATCTGGCTGGTGAAGGGCAGGCACAAGGTGCCCTGGGGGCAGCGCATCCAGCTCAATTGATGTCGCCGGTTGAGCGTTTCCCCCTTGCCGCACAAGGAACAACTCTCCGCGGGCGCGCACCTCCCGGCAAGCGCGGATTCATCCGCACATCCCGGCGGCCGGAGCGAAGCCCGGGGCGCCCCGGCCCGGCTGCCGCGAAAGCGGGCGGGAGACGCGGAGACAACGCGGCCGCCCCTTGATAAGGTGTGAACACGGTGCCGACATCCGCCATGCGCCACCACCACGGAACCGGCCGAAGGCAGAACCGAAGACCGACATGATGGAACTTTCCCCCGAAGACAACCTGCGTCTCAATGTCCTGCTGGCCCAGCGCCTGCAGGCGGTGCGCATCGATGAATCCTCGATGACCCTCTACGGCCTGGCCGAAGCCGGCGAGGCGAAGGTCAAGCTCAACCCCAACTGCCGCGACGAGCTCTACGTGCGCCGGGTGCGCGAGCTGCTCTCCGGCCAGGTGCTCGGCTCCCCCGAGGGCTACCCGGTGTTCCTGCGCCGCTGGACGCGCATGGGCCAGATCTCCGGCGTGCGCCTGGAGGACATGCTCAAGCTGGGCGAGCCCGAGGCGGTGGTGGCGGTGGCCTGCTCGCCCAACCTGAGCGACGAGCTGGCACGCCGGGTCTGGTGGGCCCAGCCCGATGCCGAGGTGGCGCGGCGGATGCTGGCGAGCCCGGCGGTGGCCGCCGGCAGCATGGGCCCGGAGCTGGCCGGTTACCTGGTGGAGTTCCTGCCCTTCGAGGAGGATCCCGCCCTGGTGATGGAGAGCGTGCGGCTGGTCCTGCAGCCCGGGATCATCAACGCGGCCCAGGTCGAGCTGCTCTGGAGCCGCGGCAAGCGCAAGAACGCCTATCTGGTGGGCTTCCTCGCCACCACCCCGGACAACCTGCCGGAGGAGGCGCCGCCGCGGGACCCGGGGGGCGAGGCTGCCGCCCTGGAGTCGCTGGCCGCGGCGGGGAATCCCTATGCCGCCGCCCTGCAACGGGTTTTCAGCGGCCCCGGCCAGACCTTTCTCGACACGGCCGAGACGGTGATCCGCAAGCCGCCCAACCAGGAGGTGGTGCTGGGGCTGAATCGCACTCGTTGTGGCTATCACCATTCATGAATTCTCCCATGCATTGGCTGCAGAACACTTGGGTGACCCGACACCGAGGCTCCAAGGAAGGCTTACGTTAAATCCTCTTGCGCACCTTGATCCCATTGGTACAGTTATGCTTCTTATTGCCCGGTTCGGGTGGGGGAAGCCGGTCGTGTTTGACCCGTTTAACTTGCGTCAC
>JAQVKR010000436.1 GCA_028694565.1 Gammaproteobacteria bacterium
GCCGCCGAACCAGTGCCCCTCCAGGTTGGGGTTGAAGCGGTAGCGCACGACCATGTCGACGGCCCGAGGGGTCTCGGCCCGGTGGCCGCGCACGAAGGTGGCCACCTCGCCGGTGAGAATGTTGCTAATGTAGTTGGCCCCGATGAACGCCTGGCTCATGCGCGTGGCATCCACGTTCACCTGGACCGCGGGCCGCCTTCCGGCCAGTACGTCGCGCTCGAAATTCGCCGGGATCTGGATGACGAACGTGACTTTTCCGGTATCCAGGTAGCGGTCCACCGCGGAGAACGCGATCCGCTCGGGCGGAAGAAAGTAAGGCGGGTAGAACGCCCCCCCGATGCGCCACGACAGCGGCGAGTGATCCTCGTCCACGATGGCGATGGGGGCCTTGTTGATATCGGTGGACATGGCGCTGGCCGCCACGTAGACGCCACCGGTGAAGACCCAGAGCATGAGGAACAGCAGCACCTTGTCGCGCCAAAGGCTGCGCAGCTCCTTGAGGCCGAGGAGAAAGATGTTCTCCAGGCGTTTCATGGTCACCGCTCCTGCCTGCGCAGCAGCAGCGCGCTGAGCCCCACCAGAACCGGCGCGAAGAGCGCCAGCGCCATGAGCTGGTGGGAGAGCTCCGGGAACCCCAGCGCCTTGGTGAAGACCCCGCGGCTCACCACCAGGAAGTAGGTGGTGGGGTAGAACTGGCCCACCCAGTACCCCACCCCCTCCAGGGAGGCCACCGGGTCGATGAGCCCGGAGAACTGCACCGCCGGCAGGATGGTGCCGATGGCGGCTCCGGCCAGCGCCGCGATCTGGGTGCGGGTGAAGGTGGACATGAGCAGGCCGAGGGCGGTGGTGGCGCTCACGTAGAGGAACGCCCCGAGCGCCAGGACGCCGAAGTCGCCCTTGATGGGCACCCGGAACACCCACAGCGCCAGGGCGGTCAGGCCGAGGAAGCTGGCCATGCTGACCGCCACGTAGGGGATCTGCTTGCCCACCAGGAACTCCAGGGGGCTGACCGGGGTGACGTAGAAATTCGTGATTGAGCCAAGCTCCTTCTCCCGCACCACCGCCAGCGCCGTCAGAATCGAGGGGATGAAGGCGAGCAGCAGCGGGAGCATTGCCGGCACCATGGCGTAGAGGCTCTGGTAATCCTGGTTGTAGCGGTAGCGCAGCTCCAGATCCACCAGGGCGGCGGCGCTCGCCGCGCCGGTGCCGCGCCGGGCCAGCTCCTGCAGGTACTGGCGATGCATCCCCTCCACGTAGCCGCCGGCGGTTTCGCCGCGGAACGGCATCGAGCCGTCCACCCATACCCCCAGCCCGGGGGCCCGGCCACGCTTGAGATCGCGCCCGAAGCCGGGGGGAATCTCGATGGCCACGGCAATCTCCCCACTGCGCAGCCGCCGCTCCATGTCCGCTGAATCACGCAGGGGCGGCTGTTCCAGGAAGTAGCGCGAGCCGGCGATGTTCTGCACGTAGTCGCGGCTCTGGGGCGTGTCGTCGTGATCGAGCACCGCGAAGCGCAGATCCTCCACGTCCAGCGTCAGGCCGTAGCCCATGATGAGCATCAGAAACACCGAGCCCGCCAGCGCGAACACCAGCCGGATGGGATCGCGCAGCAGCTCCAGGCTCTCGCGCCAGGCATAGCCGAAGATCCGGCGCAGCGGCAGGTGAACGCCGCGGGCGGGACGCGCCGGGGAGGTGGACGGCGGGACCGTGGCGGCGGCGGACTCGCCCGCGGCCTCCGCAAGCACCTGGATGAACGCCTCCTCCAGGGTCGCCGCCCCACGCCGCGCCTGCAGTGCCTGCGGGCTGTCGCTGGCCAGAACCCGGCCGGCATGCATGAGGGAGATGCGGTCGCAGCGCTCCCCCTCGTTCATGAAGTGGGTGGAGATGAAAATGGTGACCCCCTGCCCGCGGGATAGCCGGATCAGCAGCTCCCAGAAGCCGTCGCGGGCCACCGGGTCCACGCCGGAGGTGGGCTCGTCGAGGATCAGCACCTCCGGCTCGTGCACCACCGCCACCGCCAGCGACAGGCGCTGGCGGATGCCCAGCGGCAGCTCCGCCGCCAGCTCGTCGAGGCAGTCGCCGAGGCCGAAGGTCTCCACCAGCTCGGCCACCCGCGCCCCCACCCGTTCCGGCGCCAGGTGGAAGAGGCGCGCGTGCAGCTCGAGATTCTGGCGCACCGTCAGCTCGCTGTAGAGGGAGAAGCCCTGGGACATGTAGCCCACCCGCCGGCGGGTGGCCATGTCGCCCGCATCCACCGCCCGCCCGAACAGCCGCGCCGTTCCCGCGCTCGCCGGCAGCAGGCCGGTGAGCATCTTCATGGTGGTGGTCTTGCCGCAGCCGTTGGAGCCGAGAAAGCCGTAGATTTCCCCGCGGCCGATACGGAAGCTCACCCGGTCCACCGCGGTGAAATCGCCGAAGCGGCGGCTAAGCCCCTCCGCCTCGATGGCGGGCGGGCCGTCGCCTTCCGCACGCGGCGGCACCACCAGCTCACGGTGGCGGGCGCGCTTGGCCTCGGGCAGCAGGCGGATGAAGGCACTGTCGAGACTGTCGGCGCCGGTGCGCGCGAGCAGCTCGGCCGGCGTGCCGGTGGCGAGCACGCGGCCCTCGTCCATGGCCGCCAGCCACTCGAAGCGCGCCGCCTCCTCCATGTAGGCGGTGGCCACCACCACGCCCATGTCCGGCCGGCGCTGGCGCAAGCGCTCGACAAGCTCCCAGAACTGGCGCCTGGAGAGGGGATCCACGCCGGTGGTGGGCTCGTCGAGGATAAGCAGGTCCGGGTCGTGGATGAGGGCGCAGCAGAGCCCCAGCTTCTGCTTCATGCCGCCCGAGAGCTTGCCGGCGGCGCGCCCGGCGAAGGGCGCGAGCCCCGTGCCCTCCAGCAGTTCGGCGATGCGCGCGCGGCGCGTGGCGCGGCCCTGCCCGAACAGGCGGCCGAAGAACTCCACGTTCTCCTCCACCGAGAGGGTGGGGTAGAGGTT
>JAQVKR010000437.1 GCA_028694565.1 Gammaproteobacteria bacterium
GCGCAGCGCGGCGGGAGCCCGGCGCTGGATGCCGAGGTGCTGCTGGCCCACGTGCTCGGGCGGAGCCGGGCCTGGCTGCGCGCGTTCGGCGAACGGGAGCTCGGGGCGGCCGAGGCGGCCCGGTTCTAGGCGCTGGTGGCGCGGCGCGCGGCGGGGGAGCCGGTGGCCCATCTCACCGGGCGGCGCGAGTTCTGGTCGCTGGAGTTGGAGGTGACGCCGGCCACCCTGATTCCCCGTCCCGACACCGAGCTGCTGGTGGAGACGGCGCTGGCGCGGCTGCCGGACACTCCCGGCCTGCGGGTGGCGGATCTCGGCACCGGCAGCGGGGCGGTGGCGCTGGCGCTGGCCTCGGAGCGCCCCGGCTGGCGGCTGCTGGCCACCGACCGTTCGGCCGCGGCCCTGGCGGTGGCGCGGCGCAACGCCGAGCGCCTCGGCCTGGCCAACGTGGCGTTCCGGGCCGGGGACTGGTGCGCGGCGCTGGACGGGGAGCCGTTCGCCGCCATCCTCAGCAATCCGCCCTACATTCCCGCCGCCGATCCCCATCTCGGCCGGGGCGACCTGGTGCACGAACCGCGCGCGGCCCTGACCCCCGGGCCGGGCGGGCTGGAGGCCATCGAGCGCATCGCCCGGGAGTCCCGCGCCCACCTGCGCCCCGGCGGCTGGCTGCTCATCGAGCACGGCTACGACCAGGGCGAGTCCGCCGTGGCGGTCCTCGAGGCGGCCGGCTACGCCGCCGTTGAGGACCTGGAGGATGCCGCCGGGAATCCCCGCGTCGTGTGCGGCCGCCAGCCCTGAAAAGCGGCCGGCCCGGCGATGCTGCAGTGCATCTTGCAAGCGCTGTTGATGTCGCGGATAAAGGCCCCATGAGCGCGAAGGACACCATCAAGGGGCGCACCCTCTGCTTCTGCCAGTATCACCCGGATCCCCACCAGGCGCGCTCGGCCCTGCCCCTGCTGCGGCAGGTGGACGGCGTGCACCGGGTGGAGCAGCGCGCGGAGCGCTGCCTGGAGCTGGAGTACGACCTCCACAAGGTCAGCCTCAAGCTGATCGAGGACGCCATGGTGGCGGCGGGCTTCCATCTGGACAACTCCCTGATGTCCAAGCTCAAGCGGTCGCTCTACTACTACACCGAGGAGAACCTGCGCTCCGCGATCGGCTGCGACCGCGGCCAGAACAACTGCGTGGAGAAGATCTTCATCAATCACTACGCCCGGCGGCCCCACGGCTGCCGCGACGATCGCCCCGAGCACTGGCGCAAGTATCTCTGATCCCCTCCGGGGAGCCGGGTTCCCTGTTCCCGGTTCCCGGTTCCCGATATCCTTTCCCCATGGACGACGACACCCTGCTGCGCTACAGCCGCCAGATCATGCTGCCCCAGGTGGACGCCGCCGGGCAGGAGCGGCTGCTCGGCTCCACCGCGCTCATCGTGGGCATGGGCGGGCTCGGCTCGCCGGCGGCCCTCTATCTCGCCGCGGCCGGCGTCGGCCGGCTGCTCATCGCCGATGCCGACACGGTGGACCTCTCCAACCTCCAGCGCCAGGTGATCCACCGCGATGCCGACATCGGCCGCCCCAAGGTGGCCTCGGCCCGCGACACCCTGCGGGCGCTGAACCCCGGGGTGGCGGTGGAGATGCTGGAGGCGCGGCTGGAGGGCGAGGCCCTGGAGGCGGCGGTGGCGCGCGCCGACGTGGTGGTGGACGCCAGCGACAACTTTCCCACCCGCTTCGCCATCAACGCGGCGTGCGTGCGCCGGCGCACGCCCCTGGTCTCGGGGGCGGCGATCCGCTTCGAGGGCCAGGTGTGCGTGTTCCACGCCGAGCGCGAGGGCAGCCCCTGCTACCGCTGCCTCTACGGCGAGGGCGCGGAGCTGCCGGAGACCTGCTCGGAGAACGGCGTCATCGCCCCGCTGGTGGGGATCATCGGCGGCCTCCAGGCGCTGGAGGCGGTCAAGGTGCTGCTCGGCATCGGCGAGACCCTCGACGGGCGCCTGCTGCTGTTCGACGCCCTGGCCATGGAGTGGCGCACCCTGCGCCTGCGCCGCGATCCCGCCTGCCCGGTGTGCGGGGGCGGACACTGACGGCGCCCGCCCCCGATACGCCCGCCGGGCGGCTGCGCCGGCTGCTGGAGGGGCCGCGCCTCCTGGCGCTGCCCGGGGTCTTCGACGCCCTCTCCGCCCGGCTGGCCGAGCAGGCCGGCTTCCCGGCGGTATTCATGAGCGGCTTCGCCGTCTCCGCCGCCCGCCTCGGGCTCCCCGACACCGGCCTCATCTCCTACGGCGAGCTGCTGGCGCAGGGCCGGGATATCTGCGCGGCGGTCTCCATCCCCGTGTTCGGCGACGGCGACACCGGCTTCGGCAACGCGGTGAACGTCAAGCGCACCGTGCAGGGCTACGCCCGGGCCGGCTTCGCCTGCGTGATGATCGAGGACCAGCAGAGCCCGAAGCGCTGCGGCCACACCCCGGGCAAGGCGGTGGTGGAGCGCGCCGCGGCGCTGGCGCGCATCCGCGCCGCGGTGGACGCCCGCGCGGAGGGGGCCGACATCCTGATTCTGGCGCGCACCGACGCCCGCGCCACCCACGGCCTGGAGGAGGCCATCGCGCGCTGCCGCGCCTTCGCCGGACTGGGCGCCGACATCACCTTCCTGGAGGCGCCGGAGTCGGAGGCGGAGATGGCCCGCTACTGCGCCGAGGTGCCGGGCTGGAAGATGGCCAACCTGGTGGAGAACGGCCGCACGCCACTGCTCCACCCGCTGCGCCTGGAGCGGATGGGCTACAAGATCGCGGTCCACCCGCTGACCCTGCTGAGCGCCGCGGCGCGGGCCATGGGCGGGGCGCTGCGGGACCTGCGCGAGGGGCGCGAGGCGGAGGGGCTGCTGCGCTTCGAGCGCCTCCAGGAGGTGGTGGGTTTCCCGGAGTACCACGCCGAGGCGTCCCGCTACGCGGAGCCGGAGGAGGGA
>JAQVKR010000438.1 GCA_028694565.1 Gammaproteobacteria bacterium
CAGCGTGCCCATCACACCCGCCCCATCGGCACGACGATCCGCCCCCACCGCCCCGCCAACGCGGCAGACCCGCAGCCCCGTAGGATGGGCAAAGCGCAGCGTGCCCATCACACCCGCCCGCCATCCCGCACCCCACGCCGCCCTACTCCCCCGCCACGACCGGCAAACCCGGCGGCTCGCCGGCCCCCCAGCCGGGCTCGTATACCCCCCGCGCGACCCAGCGCGGGAACGAGCTCCAGGGCCACGCCGCGGGGCTGTCCACGTAACCGTGCTTCACCGGGTTGTAATGGATGTAATCCATGTGCCGCGCCCAATCCGCCTCGTCCCGGATGGTGTGCTCCCAGAAGCGGCGCTGCCACACCCCCTTCTCCCGCTTCCGGGCCTGGGAGGGCGAGGCGGGCGCGGCCGGGAGGGCGCTGGAGAAGGCGCGCTTGAGCACCATCCAGCGCCGCGAGTAGTCGCTGTCGCCATCGGGCAGGCGCCACAGCGTGTGGAGATGATCGGGAAGCACGACGATGGCCTCGATGGCGAAGGGATAGCGGCTGCGCACGAGGCGGAAGGCGGCCCGCAGGGCCTCGATGTGGTCCACCAGGAGCGGCCGGCGATGCTGGGTGACCACGGTGAAGAAGCAGGAGCCGCCCGGCAGGCGGTGGCGTCGGTAATCCATTACCGGTGTTCTCCCTGTGTGAGCGTTGCTGATGGGCACGCTTCGCTTTGCCCATCCTACATTGCTGCATTGCCCGAGAAACATCCCGTAGGATGGGCAAAGCGCAGCGTGCCCATCATTTCATCCTACAGCGCTCCCCCAGCAATTGCAGGATAGCTAAAGCCCTACCCCTTCCCCATAAATCCCGCCCTACCCCTCCCCCAGCAGCCGTAGGATGGGCAAAGCGAAGCGTGCCCATCGAAACCCATCCCGTGCAGCCCCGTAGGATGGGCAAAGCGCAGCGTGCCCATCAACCCGTCCATTGACGTGCCGGCCCGCCCTACCGCTCCCCCGACAGGCTACGCGGCTCGATCAGCACCGTCGCCTCGGCGTTGCCCAGCCACACCTGCCCCTCCTGCACCGTGCACTGCAGGCGCATGGTGCGGCTGACCAGCCCGGCCAGGGCGCGGGTCGCCTCCTGGGGCAGGTCGAACACCCGCAGGTTGTCGAGGCGCTCCAGCTCCCGGGCGTTGCGCTCCCACCACTGCCCCGCGGTCCGGCCGCCGTAGGTGTAGAGCACCACCTCCCGCGCCCGGCCGCAGGCCCGTCGCAGGCGCCGCGCGTCGGGCAGGCCCACCTCGATCCAGAGCCGGATCTCATCATCCAGGCTGCGCTCCCAGAGCGCCGGCTCGTCCTCGGCGCAGAGCCCCTTGGTGAACTGCAGCGCCTCCCCGGCGTGCAGCGCGAAGGCCAGCAGCCGCACCATCATCCGCTCGTCGGTCTCCGAGGGGTGGCGCGCCAGGGTCAGGGCGTGGTCGGCGTAGTGGTTGCGGTCCATGTCCGCGATCTGCAGGTCGGCCTTGAAGATGGTGGCGGTGAGGGCCATGGGAGAGGAACCGGGTTGCCTGTGGGGCGGCCAGTGTAACCGGGCCGGACGGAAAGGTCAGGGATTCCGGCCCGGCGCGGGGGCGCCCCCGCCCATCCCGGCCAGGTGCAGCCAGAAGCGCTCGCGCAGGCCCCGGGGCGGCAGCCGCAGGTGGGCGTGCTCGCGCATCATGTCGGCCCACAGCGGCTCGATGAAGTGGTAGGTGACCCAGCGCTCCAGGTCGTGGTAGCGGTCGTAGCCCCGGGGCGTCAGCGCCAGCGCCCCGCCGTCCCGGCGCAGGATGCCGGCCCCGCGCAGCAGACCCAGCAGCCCCCGCAGCAGCCGCTGGCGGGGATAGAGCGCCCCGAAGCGGCCGGGGTCGACGCGCCCGGTGTAGGCCTGCCAGAACAGGTAGTAGGCGGCCGACTTCAGCCGCGACAGGGACGCCAGGCGGGCGATGGGCAGCTCCCTGTTCGCGATCCGCTCGATGTAGGCCGGGACCGAGAAGTGGTTGAGGAAGAACAGCCCGCCGCTGAAGGAGCCCGCACCGGCCCCGCAGCCGAGGTAGAACTCGCGGGTGATGGAGGTGTAGTTGGCGGCGTCCCGCCGGTTGAACGTCCACACCGAGCGCCGCTCGTAGCCGTGGCGCCGGGCCAGGGCCTCCGCCTGGCGCAGGATCCGGTGCTCCCGGCGGGGCTGGTGGCGCACCTTGCCGAAGGGGGTGTAGCCGAAGCGCATCAGCGGGTAGGTGGAGACCTGCTCCACCCCCGCCCGGAAGCAGTGCTCCAGGTCGCGCAGGAAGACCGACGCCTCGCCGAAGGCGGCGTCGAAGATGAGGTCCACGTCCACGCAGTCGAACCGGCCAGCGGTCGCCTCCAGGGCGCGGAAGTTCTCCGCCACCGTGTTGGGCCGCTTCAGATGCGCCAGCACCGCGGCGTCGAAGGACTGGACGCCGAGGCTCAGGTAGTTGACGCCCATCGCCCGCAGCCGGGCGACGTTCTCCGGGGTGGCGTGGCCCGGCAGCACCTCGATGGCCCGCTCCCCGGCGACGGGAATCCGCGCCACCAGGGGGGCGAGTTCGTCGAGGCAGAGGGTCGGCGTCCCGCCGCCGATGTAGAGAGAGGTGAAGGGCTCCGCCGCGTGGGCCAGGTAGCCGTCGATCTCCCTTCCCAGGGCCTCGAAGTAGCGCCCCGCGAGCGCCCGGTCGAGGAGCACCTTGTTGTAGGGGCAGAAGGGGCAGAGGGTCTCGCAGAAGGGGACGTGCAGATAGAGCCCCGGCCGGCCGGTGAAGGAGGCCATCACCGCCCCGGCGGCGGCGGCCGGCAGGGGCGGATTGAACATTCCCGCCCCTGTGGAATACTTGTCGGTAACGTCCGCTGCTCGCATCGGGAGATTGGCCCATGGCAAACCCGGCAGCCGGTTTCGGGCGCGGAAAGCTGTCCC
>JAQVKR010000439.1 GCA_028694565.1 Gammaproteobacteria bacterium
GATTTCGCCACGGCCGGCGAGGGCGCCTGCCCCCAGTCCAGGGACTCCGGTTCGATGCCCACCAGGGCCCGGTTGGCGGGAAAGCGGCTGCGGAGGAGGGCCATGGCCAGCAGGTCGCTGATGCTCACCTCGTGGGGCGTGCGCTTGCCGCTGTTCAGGTAGCGGTCCATCTCCTCGCCCTCGAACACGTGCACCGTCCCCGGCGCGCTGTCCATCCGGGCGGCGTCGATGACGATGAGGCTGTCGGCCTCCTCGATGGGAATGGCCAGGGTGAAGCTCAGCGTGCCGCCGTCCATGTACTCGACACCGGGCAGGCCGGGGTGGTGCTCCTGGAGATAGGACAGCGTGTGGATCCCGGCACCCTCGTCGGTCAGGAGGGTGTTGCCGATCCCGAGCACTGGCGTGGTGTTCAAGTCCCTGGGTCCTTAGGAGCCTGGCATGCCCCATCGGTTGTTATCGCGCCGGCTGGCAGTGCCCGGCTTTTTCGGCAGTGTAGTACAAATCGGCAGGGGCGTGAGGAGCGGGCCGGGACTTTTGCGGGATTGCGCCGGTTTTGATGATCGTCAAGGTGCCTCCGCGTTGCTCCGCTAGAATTGAAGGCCCCGCGATGCAGGCCGCCGACCGGTCCGGCGGCGTCGCCGGGGGACCGGTTCCGATCTCCGGCTGTGGCTTTGCCGGGGCCGGGGGCGGTACCATGACAGCCCCGGCTACAGCAGTGCGGCAGCGAGGTGAGTGCAGGCCTATGTGTCTCGGAATTCCAATGCAGGTGGATGAGGTCGACGGTTTCGTGGCCCGCTGCTCGGCCAAGGGCGTGGAGCGCGAGGTCAACCTCTTCCTGATGCAGGGCGAGCCGGTGGACGTGGGCGACTACGTCATGGTCCACGTGGGCTACGCCATTCAGAAGATGACCGAACAGGAGGCCCGTTCGGCCTGGGAGCTCTACGACGAGATGCTCGCCGCCGCCGGTCCCGCGGGGGGCTGAGGCCCCGATGCACGAGCTCGCCCTGTGCCAGGCCCTGCTGCGCCAGGTGGAGGCGGTGGCCGCGGAGCACAACGCCAGCTCGGTGAGCCGCATCCTGCTGCGCTACGGTCCGCTCTCGGGCGTCGAGCCCCACCTCCTGCGCCAGGCCTACCCGCTCGCCGCCGCCGGCACGCCGGCCGAGGGTGCCGAGCTGGTGATGGAGGAGTCCCCCGTGCGCGTGCGCTGCCGGACCTGCGGCGTGGAGTCGGAGGCGGCCCCGAACCGGCTGGTATGCGCCGAGTGCGGCGACTGGCACACCGATCTCGTCAGCGGCGACGAGCTGCTGCTGGCGAGCCTGGAGCTGGACATCCCCGAAGACCCCGCGCCGGAGTAGTCTATTCTTGACTGATCGCGGCCGCGCCCCGGGGCGGGTCGCGTAACTTGCACCGGAGACGCTATCCCCATGTGTGACACCTGTGGCTGCAACATCACCCCCGGCAACCGGCACCTCATCATCGGCGAGGGCAAGCTGGCCCGCACCGAGGACGGCCGCACCGCGGTGAGCGTCCTCCAGGGCCTGCTGTCGGAGAACGACCACCAGGCCGCCCACAACCGCGAGCACTTCGATCGCCGCGGCATCCTCGCGCTGAACCTCATGTCCTCCCCCGGCGCGGGCAAGACCCGTCTGCTGGAGGCCACCATCGACGCGCTCAAGGGCGAGCTCGGCATCGCCGTCATCGAGGGCGACCTGGAGACGGAGAACGATGCCGAGCGGGTGCGCGCCCGCGGCGTCCCGGCCATCCAGATCGCCACCGGCAGCGCCTGCCACCTGGACGCCCACATGGTCCACGACGCGCTCCACCACCTGCCGCTCGAGGGGGTGGACATCGTCTTCATCGAGAACGTGGGCAACCTGGTCTGCCCGGCCAGCTTCGACCTCGGCCACCACCGCAACGTCATCCTGCTGTCGGTGGTGGAGGGGGCCGACAAGCCGGCCAAGTACCCGGTGATGTTCCGCGCCGCGGACCTGATGCTCATCACCAAGACCGACCTGCTGCCGTTCCTGGACGACTTCGAGCCCGCCGCGGCCGAGAGGCACCTGCGGGCACTGGCCTGCGAGGCCCCCGTGCTGCAGCTCTCCGCCAGCAAGGGCCTCGGCATGGAGGCGTGGCTGGCGTGGCTGCGCGGGGAGGCGGCCGCCCAGCGCGAGCGCGCCACCCGCGGCGAGAGCCTGCGCCCCAATGTGGCGCCCGACGCCCACGGGCATGATCACGGCCACGCCCACCACGCCCACCCCTGAACCGGGAGAACGACACCATGCCGCAGACCGCCAGGCAGTGGCTCGAACACATCCACGCCCTGGAGCTCCCGGAGCGGGTGCGCATCATGAACGTCTGCGGCGGTCACGAGCGCTCCATCACCATGGCCGGGCTGCGCGGCGCGCTGCCGGACAACCTGGAGCTGATCCCCGGTCCCGGCTGCCCGGTCTGCGTCTGCCCCGAGGAGGATGTCTAAACCGCCATCCAGCTCGCCCTGCGCGAGCAGGTGACCCTGGTGGCCTTCGGCGACATGCTGCGGGTGCCGGTCAATGCGCCCAAGTCCGAGGCCCGCTCCCTGGACCAGGCCCGCGCCCGCGGCGGCGACGTGCGCCCCATCGCCTCGCCCACCGAGGCGGTGCGCATCGCCGAGGCCGATCCCGGGCGCCCGGTGGTCTTCTTCGCCGCCGGCTTCGAGACCACCACCGCGCCGGTGGCGGGGATGCTGGCCGAGGGCATCCCCGACAATCTCTCCATCCTCCTCTCCGGGCGCCTGACCTGGCCCGCGGTGGCCATGCTGCTGGATTCCGAGGAGCCGGGCTTCGACGCCCTCGTCGCCCCGGGCCATGTCTCGACGGTGATGGGGCCCGAGGAGTGGGAATTCGTGACCGGGCGCCACCATATCCCCGCCGCGGTGGCCGGCTTCAGCCCAGAGAGCCTGCTCGCGGCCACCTAC
>JAQVKR010000440.1 GCA_028694565.1 Gammaproteobacteria bacterium
GGATTCATGAGCCTGTTACCCGAAACCCTGGCGTTCGGAGAGACGCCGCTGACCCTTATCGACCGCCAGGGGGAGCCTTGGCTGACGGCCGAGGACTTGGGTCGAGCATTAGGCTACTCCCCGGTTGTAAAGGGGGGTACCAAACTGGGATACCCTTCAGAACACTCAACTATTGGTTCTGTATCCCATCACATCAAGAAGATCTTTGATCGCCACGCGGACGAGTTCACAGACCAGATGACCGCCCTGGTGGACATGGAGACCCCCGGCGGCCGCCAGAAGGTCCGCATCTTCTCGCCGCGGGGCTGCCACCTCATCGCCATGTTCTCGCGCACCGAGCGGGCCAAGGCCTTCCGCCGCTGGGTGCTGGACGTGCTGGAGCGCCACATCCGCGGATCCGGGCCGGAGTGCCGGCTCATGCCGCTGCTCGCGCTCACTCACGGGCGATGGGGACGCACCCTGAGACCCGGCGGGTACAACGCCATCTCCCTCAATACCGCCCAGGTGTTCGCCTATCTGCTCGAGCAATACGGCGATGGCGCCTGGCACGAGGTCTCACAGCGGCAGTTGAGCGCCGAGGCCGGCATCCCCCGGAGCAGTCTCGCCAAGGCGCTCGACGGGCTGGAGGCATGGGGTCTGCTGCGCCGGCGCGAAGGCGGGCCAGGGGAAAGCGGCCGGATCCGGTTGCTGATGGGAAGGATCCGCCGGGAGATGAAGCGGGTGGAGTTTCCGCTTCCTGTGAAACCCGCGGGGCTGCTCCACTGAGGCTGCGGGGGTTGGCGCTGGACTCAGCGGGGTGGCCACACTGTGGCCACCTGCGAAAGACAGGAACAGATCAATGAGACGACGGGCGGTTGGCCATCCAGGGAGGTGCGCCTTCCTTCAAGGGACCCGAGTTATCCGTCGGGCGCGCGGAGGGCAGCATCCAGTGCTGCGTGGAAAAGGGGCTCTGTGTATCTGTCGCGGCACAGGCACCGCGGCCCACCTTCTGGGCCGCCCGTCGTCTCGCCATTCACGCTATTGGATTTGACGATGTCAAGTCAACACCGAATGCAGGAGATTCTCGATGTCCACAGGCGCCACGGGGTGCCGTTGGCCATGACGGTGCCGTTCCTGCTCAAGCTGGAAGGCTGGGGGGTTGGGGATACCGCCCATGCGGCCGGTTATACGCGGGCGCATCTTCACCTGGTGCTTAGCCGCGGAGTCACACCACCACATGAATTGCGCCAGGTTGTGGTTCAGAGATTGGGCATTGACCCGTGGTCCGGCTACGAGACCGACGGGAATCCGAAGACCAAGCCGTGACACTGAAGGAGGTGTACATGACGACCACAAGGGAGAACGCACACGGTGACCGTCCGGGCGCGCTGCGCAGCCAGGCGATCATGGAGATCCAGACCCGGCAGGCGCAGCGGCTGGTCTACGGGCGCCGCCCGGAAGGGGACAAACCGACCATCGTGGGCCTGTTGCGCTTCGCCACCATGCTGCGGCCCATCTGGACGGGCGCGGCGGTAGATGACCCCTATGCGGACTGGTGGCTGGTGCAGGTGGAGCGGGAGCTGCTGCAGGGGCGCGAGCACCTGGAGGCGCTGCGGGAGCACGTGGACCGGCTGCTGAAAAGCGCGCCGGCGGTGGATGTGAAGCTGGCGCAGTCCCTGGAGCCGGTGCGGGTGGATCTCAACTTCAGCAGCCCCTACGCCTTCATGGGCGCCTACCTGCTGGCGGACTACGACGCGCTGGTGCGGGCGATTCTGACGGGGCGGCACGTGGGCCTGCTCGACCGGAACACGGCGGAGAAGCTGCTGCACGAGGGCGGCCGTGCGGTTCGGCGGGCCTACAGTGTGGCGCAGGGCTACCGGTACCTGGCGGTGACCCGGGAGGATGTGCGCCAGGGGACGGCCAAGGGGCGGCGGGCGAAGGAGATGCTGGGTGAGCTGCCCCAGGAGGTGCTGGAGGGCGGGCTCCGCGCCGCCCATGCGCCCGACATCCGGCACCGGGAGGAGAGGCGGGGCACTGAGCCAGTCGACGGGGCGGCGGACCCGGAGGGTGGTGAGGGGCCGGGAGAGGAAGGCGGTGAGGAGGAGGATTCCACCGCTGGCTTGCGGCAGCTGGCGGCCCAGAGGGCGTGAGTCCGGTGACGTACGCGGATGTGGCCACAGTGTGGCCACCTTTGGCCCGGGCGGTGACGTACGCGGATCGTGCCGGCGCCGGGCGTGGCCTAAAGGGTTTAAAACCCTTTAAGGGTAAGGGGGGAGGTGAATGGTGAGCCCTAGCCCGCGGGATCTCATTCCGCGCTCGCAGCAGGAGGTCCGGGGACGGCTCGCTGCGCTGGAGGAGCGCAGGAACCGGTTGCGGGCCTACGGCGATCGGATGGTGGCGGAGTTCCGGGAGCGGTTCCCGGACGCCCCGGCCTACCTGACCCGTTACGCGGACCGGACCAACAACGACTTCCGCTGGCGGCGCTCGGCGGCCAGGCGCTGGCGGGGCGAGGGAGTGAGAAGGCGGAACACCAGCATCGAGCTCACCGGCGAGGACGGGAAGCTCCTGCTGCAGTGGCTGCCTGAGGAGACACGGCGGGTATGGATCGACTACGAGCGGCGCCGCATCGAGCTCAACCTGGCGCTGGCGCTGACCAACTACGAGCGGATGCGGCTGCGCGACTACCTCGACCGCGTGGCGGTGCTGCGGCGCCTCGGGCGGGAAAGCGCGGGATGACCGGGGCTGATTGTTAGTGGAGCAAGCCGTCCGCCCGTTGGTATGAACGGCTCGTCAACAGCACCGAAGGACAAGGAGGCATAGGGATGGCGAATGATTTCAGGGGACGGGGCAACCTGGGCGCGGCGCCCGCGCTCCGGCAGGCGGAGGTGGGTGGCGAGAGCCGGTCGGTGGCCTCCCTGCGCATCTACTTCGACCGCCAGGTGCCGGACGGCGAC
>JAQVKR010000441.1 GCA_028694565.1 Gammaproteobacteria bacterium
GGGTCCGGGCGGATTGCCGTCATCGTCGTTCCAACGCGGCCCGTAGTAGCGATCCCGGTAGCGTTAGCCGTAGGCCGGATTCCAGTCCCGATCCGGCGCCGCACCGGGGCCGCCAAGCGGTCCGGGCGGATTCCCCCAGTTGGTGCCGGGGCCGCCGCGCGGACCCGGGGGATTGCCGTCGCGGCCCCACGCCGGTGCCGCACCATTGACGATGAGCCCCAGGACGGCGGCTCCCCACAGCAGTTGCCTGGACACTTTCTGCGCCATCACAACCTCCTCGCCGGGATTGTTGTCCCGAAACTTCCCGCGCCGGAGCCGCCCCGGTCGGCACGCCGGCCCCTGTGCCGGTATCCTCAACAGCATGGCCGGCCTCCGGCCTCCTGTCCATGTCGCGCCACCCGCCCGGGCAGCCCCGACCCGCCCGCGCCGGCCCCCACGATCGACGGGATGGCCGCAATAGAATGAACCGGTCATTCCATAGCGTGTAAAATGGTCCCGACCGATGGGGCAAGCCGGGGGAGCGGAAGGTGCGGGGTTCGATGCGATGCAGCTGATGGCCATCGCGGCGGGTGGAGCCGTCGGCGCCGTGTTGCGCTTCTGGGTCTCCAGCGGCGTCTACAACCTGCTTGGACGCGGCTTTCCCTACGGAACCCTGGCGGTCAACGTGCTCGGCTCGCTGGCCATGGGCGTGCTGTTCGTGCTGCTGGTGGAGCGCGTGACCCTGGCGCCGGAGTGGCGTGCGGCGCTGATGGTGGGCCTGCTGGGCGCGTTCACCACCTTCTCGACCTTTTCCCTCGAGACATTCGCGCTGCTCCAGGAGGGGGCCTGGGGCCGGGCGGCGACCAACGCCGCGCTCAGCGTGCTGGCCTGCCTGGCGGCCACCTGGGCCGGCGTCCTGATGGGGAGGCAGCTATGAAAAGGCAGGATGTGCGCATGGTGCGCATCTATCTGACCGAAGGGCAGCACCTGATGCGCGAGCTGGTGGAACTGCTGCACGATCGCGAACGGGTGCGCGGCGTCACCGTGTTCCGCGGCATCGCCGGGTTCGGCAGCTCGGGGGCCCTGCACACCAGCAGCCTGGTGGACCTGTCGCTGGATCTCCCCCTGGTGCTGGAGTTTTTCGATACCCCCGAGCGGGTCGAGCAGGTGCTCGCGACCCTGGAAGAGTACGTGGAACCGGGCCACATCGTGGTCTGGCCCGCGCAGGCAACCATCGACTGAACAGGACCCATGCTAGATCCCAGACTGCTGAGAAACGAACTCCACGAGGTGGCGGCGCGGCTGGCGCGGCGCGGCTTCCGGCTCGACACCGGGCGCATCGAGGCGCTGGAGAACGAGCGCAAGTCCGTGCAGGTGCAGGTGCAGGAGCTGCAGAACGAGCGCAACACCCGCTCCAAGTCCATCGGCCGGGCCAAGGCGGCCGGCGAGGATATCGCCCCGCTGCTGGCGGAGGTGGCCGATCTGGGCGAGCGCCTGAAGGCGGCCGAGGCACAGCTGCAGCGCCTGCAGGACGATCTGCGGGCGCTGCAGCTCGGCATTCCCAACCTCCCCCACGAGAGCGTCCCGGACGGCAGCGGCGAGGATGAGAATCTCGAGGTGCGGCGCTGGGGCGAGCCCCCGGTGTTCGACTTCGAGCCCCTCGACCACGTCGACCTGGGCGCGCGCAACGGCTGGCTCGACTTCGAGACCGCCGCCAGGATCACCGGCAGCCGCTTCGCCGTGATGCGCGGACCCATCGCGCGCCTGCACCGGGCCCTGATCCAGTTCATGCTCGACCTGCACACCCGCGAGCACGGCTACACCGAGGTCTACGCCCCCTACCTGGTCAATGCCGAGAGCCTGTTCGGCACCGGCCAGCTGCCGAAGTTCGAGGAGGATCTGTTCGCCCTGCGCGGCGAGCCGGGCTACTACCTGATTCCCACCGCCGAAGTGCCGGTGACCAACATCGTGCGCGGCGAGATCCTGGAGGCCGATGCCCTGCCGCTGGCCATGGCCTGCCATACCCCGTGTTTCCGCAGCGAAGCCGGCGCCTATGGCAAGGACACCCGCGGCATGATTCGCCAGCACCAGTTCGAGAAGGTGGAGATGGTGCGCGTGGTGCGCCCGGAGGAGTCCTACGCCGAGCTGGAGCGGCTCACCGGCCATGCCGAGACGGTCCTGCAGCGGCTTGGGCTCCCTTACCGGGTGGTGGCCCTGTGCACCGGGGATCTGGGCTTCTCCGCCGCCAAGACCTATGACCTCGAGGTGTGGCTGCCCGGCCAGGGCAAGTACCGGGAGATTTCCTCCTGCAGCAATTTCGAGGCGTTCCAGGCCCGGCGGATGCAGGCCCGCTGGCGCAATCCGGACACCGGCAAGCCGGAGCTCGTGCACACCCTGAACGGCTCCGGACTGGCCGTTGGCCGCACCCTGGTGGCGGTGCTGGAGAACTACCAGCAGGCGGACGGCGCCATCCGGGTGCCCGACGCGCTGCGCGGCTACCTGGGCGGGCTGGAGCTGATCGCCTGAACCGGCGTCCCTCCCAAAGGGGGGGGGTGCCCTGGGACGATGGGTATATTAGTATTCACTTAATGATTGCCTTCCGGATAAGTGCCGACAGATCATGGAATTTCTACCAATCTTCCTGAACATCAGTGGACGCCCCTGCCTGGTGGTGGGGGGCGGGGATGTCGCCGCGCGCAAGATCGAAATCCTGCGCGGCGCCGGCGCCCGGGTCAGGGTGGTCGCCCCCGCGCTTTGCAGCGGCGTTTCCCGGCAGGTGGAGCGGGGAAGCGTCGAGCACCATGCCGGCACCTTCTCCGAAACCGACCTGGATGGCTGCGAGTTGGTCATCGCCGCCACCGATGACGCCGCGGTCAACCGCCAGGTGGCGGAGCTGGCCCGCAGCCGCCGGATTCCCGTGAACGTCGTCGACGACCCGGAGCTGGGCAGCC
>JAQVKR010000028.1 GCA_028694565.1 Gammaproteobacteria bacterium
GACCGATGCCACCCGATACCCCTTCCAGTCCCCACCCAGATTCAGTAGCTCCTTCGACGGCATCACGGGCTCCTCGGTCCTCTTGGTCCACCACCAAGTTACCCGAGTACCCAGGACTGCATGAAGCACGATTCCCGGAGATGTGCGAAGAACCCAAAAAAACGGGGCCCGAAAGGGCCCCGTCGGGTAGGACATGCCGTGCGGCGCTCAGCCGAAGGTGTCGTGGGTGATGTTCTGGAACCAGCTGTGGGCGAAGGTGACTTCGCGCTTGAGCATCTCCGCGGAGGCGTCGCCGGGGGTCAGGCCGCCCGCACCCTCCACGGAGGCGATCTTGCCGTCGTCGCCGAGGCGGTAGACGGCGGCCACCGAGATGCCGTGATCCTTGCCCACGATGCTGTAGCAGGTGTTCACGTAGGAGGGCTGGCCCGGCTCCCTGCCGTTGAGCAGATCCACCACCGCCGCCGCGCAGACCTTGGCCTCGGAGTTGGCGGCGTAGCCCGACTTGGGCATCGGGGAGGCGATGCTGGCGTCACCCACGACGTGGATGCCGGCGTGGACGGTGGACTCGAAGGTCTTCGGGTTCACCGGGCACCAGCCGGCGTCGTTGGTGAGCCCCGCGGTCTGGGCGATGGTGCCCGCCCGCTGGGCCGGAATGATGTTGATGACATCGCCCTTGAAGCTCTCCACGGCCCCCTGCAGGGTCATGCTGCCGGCATCGAAGGACTCCACCTTGCCGCCGGCGGCGCCGGAGATCCATTCGATCATGGAGTTGTCGGTGCCGTAGCCGTAGAACTTCTTCCAGCCCGCGGTGAACAGCCCCTGCTTGGAGAACTTGTCCTTCGGGTCGAGGATGAGCACCTTCGACTTCGGCTTGTTGTTCTTCAGGTAGTGGGCGATGAGGCTGGCCCGCTCGTAGGGCCCCGGAGGGCAGCGGAAGGGGTTCGGCGGGGCGACGATGACCACGGTGCCGCCGTCGGGCATGGCCTCCAGCTGCTTGCGCAGGGTGACGGTCTGCGGTCCCGCCTTCCAGGCGTGGGGGACGGTCTCGGCCACCTCGGCGCTGTAGCCGGGCACGCTGTCGTAGACCAGGCTGATGCCGGGGGCCACGATGCAGCGATCGTAGCTCAGGGTCTGGCCGCCGGCGGTGGTCACGGTCCGGGCGGCCGGATCGATGGCGGTGACCGTGTCCTTGACCACGTTCACGCCATGGCCCTTCAGGCCGTCGTAGGTGAAGCGGATGGAGTCGATGCTGCGCTCCCCGGCCAGCACCTCGTTGCTCATGAAGCAGGTGTGGTAGTCGGCGTTGGGCTCGACCAGCGTCACCTCGACGCCGGAGTCGGCCATGCGGATGTACTTGGCCGCGGTGGCGCCACCGATGCCGCCACCCACGATCACCACCTTCTTGCCGGCGGCGCCCACGATCTGCGGAAAACCCACCACCATGCCGGCCACGGCGGCACTGCCGGTGAGTTTGATGAAATCACGACGATTGAATTTGCTCATCCTCTCTTCTCCCCCGCGCTCACTTCTGGCTGCCGTAGTAGTGCACCAGGGCCTCGACACCGGCGTCGCCCTGGTCGGCCTGCAGCTTCTCCATCTGCCGGGCCATCTTCTTCGGCGTCTCGCGGCGTTCGCTGGCGAAATCGTCGAGTGCGTAATTGAGGTAGGTCATCCACTGACCGGCCAGGATGCCGCCCTCGTCCGCCTTCAGGCCGCCGTCCTCGTGGCATTTCTCGCAGTACTTCTTGTGCAGCTTGCGGCCGAAGTCGGCCTTCTCGGCGTCGTGGGCCTGGGCCTGGCGCAGGAAGGGCTTGTCGGAGAAGAAATTGGCCATGGCCTTGATCTCCTCGTCGGTGTAGCCCTTGGCGATGCGGGTCATGATGGTGGATTCCCGCTCACCGTTCTTGTAGGACGTCATCGTGTCGACGAAGTACTCCGGCGTGATCCCGGCGATGGTGGGAGTGGCCGGCCCCATGCTGGAGCCGTTGGTGCCGTGGCATCCGGCGCAGGTGTTGCCCAGCATCTGTCCGGACGGCATGTCGGCCGCCTGGGACGTGGCGCCGAACGCCAGCCCTCCGAGCAGAAGCAGGCTGCTGATGGCTTTGTACCCCATGTTTCCTCCTTAGCGAGTCGTGCATTGCCGCGTCGGTCTTCAGGTCCGTTGGCGGCATTTCTTGTAGACCGGAACGTCCGGTCGGCGGTTATCCGGAACGGCTCTGCGACCGTTCCGCCTGCTCACTTTCAGATTCCGTCCCGTTCATGGGGAGAACGGGAACCCGAAATACCCATGCAATCAGCAGGCCAAAGCGCAATGGACGGTTGCCATCGCGCCACCGGGCGGCTTTGGACTCTGGCGCTTGCCCATGTCGGTCCGGGATTGTCACAAAATCGGCCATATGTCATCTGACACTTCATGACATTACTGCCGCAATCTGGCAGGTGTCAGGCTTTGTGTCAGGTTCTGCTTTCCCCGCCGACCGTTCCCACCCGGGCCTAGCGGGTGGCCGCAGGGGCGTTGCGCAGGAGGTTCGCCACCGCGTCGTGCCCGGCGCGCGCGGCGAGGTCGAGCGCCGTGTGGCCGCTGTGATCCCGGTTTCCGGTGGGCACGCCGAGGCGCAGCAGCAGTTGCACCGCCTCCAGGTGGCCGTGCCGCGCCGCCTCCATGAGCGGCGTGACGCCGTTCTCGTCGGCCAGTCCCGCCGGGGCGCCCGCGGCGACCAGGAGTTCCATGACATCGGCGTGGCCGCGGCTGGCGGCCCAGATGAGGGCGCTGGCGCCGTCGTTGTCGAGCAGGGTGGCGTCGGCGCCGCCCTCGAGGAGGGTGCCGACCACCTCGGGATGGCCGTTCTCCGCCGCCAGGAACAGGGCGGTGGCGCCGTTGTGATCACGGCTGTTGGGTTCGGCGCGGCCGGCGAGCAGGGCGCGGACCACATCCACGTGCCCCTTGGCGGCGGCCCCCATCAGGGCCGTCTGGCCGTCCTTGTCCCGGGCCCCCGTGTCGGCACCCATGAAGATGAGCTGCCGGACCAGCAGCTCGTGGCCCTGGCGGGCGGCGATCATCAGCGAATCCCAGCCGGAGCGGGTGCGGTCGTGGACATTGGCCCCATGGTGCAGGAGCAGGGCGGCCACGCCGGGGTGGTTGAACTCCGCGGAGAAGGTGAGCGCGGTGCAGCCGGCGACGGTGCGGGCGTTGACATCGGCGCCGCGCCTCACCAGGTAGGCCACCACGCGCACGTTGCCCTCCTCGGCGGCGCGCATCAGCGCGGTCTTGCCGAACCTGTTCTTGCCGTTGATATCGGCGCCGCGGTCCACCAGGTCGCGCACCTCGTCGATATCGCCGATGAAGGCGGCGTCCCGCAGCGCGATGCCCAGGGGGTCGCCGGATTCCTCCTGGGCCGCGGCCGCGCCCGGCAGGGCGAGCGCAAGCGCGAGCAGCATGACGTTCCATGATCTCATGGTCGGACTTCTCCCGTTGGCGGTTCAGTTGCCGGCGGCCGCTGGCTCGTCGGGCTCCAGTGGCTCCTCGTGGGCGATGCCCGTGTGGCAGTCGATGCAGGTCTGACCCTCGTCGAGCGCCTTTTCGTGCTTGCTGCGGGCCGAGCGCCCCTGGAGGCTGAGATCCATCCGTTCGAAGGCGTGGCAGTTGCGGCACTCGCGCGAGTCGGACGCCTTCATTTTCGCCCACACCCGGGAAGCCATGTCCCAGCGGTGGGCCTCGTACTTCTCGGGCGTGTCGATGGTGCCGATGATCTCGTGGTAGACGTCCTTCGCCGCGAGGATCTTCGCCTTCATCTTGGGCAGGAACGGCTTCGGGACATGGCAGTCGGCGCAGCCGACCGTGGCGCCCACCCGGCCGAGGTAGTGGGGGGTCTCCTTGAACTCCTCGTAATTGGTCTGCATGGAGTGGCAGGAGACGCAGAACTCGGTCCGGTTGGTGGCTTCCAGTACGGTCATGAAGCCGCCGAGGAACAGCGCCCCGGCCAGGAACGCCAGCAGTGCGACGACCAGCAGGCGCTTGCGGGTGAAGGTAATCGTGCGGCGTTTCTCGATCGGGCTGCTGGGTTCAGCCATGTTCTCCATCTCCCCCCGGGGCGGCGGCTGCGGCGTGGCAGGACCGTCCGGTTATTGTTTGTCGTTGTCGTTGTATGGCGGGCAGGCGCCCACCGCAGTCCTGCAAGAAAATTGCCAGAACGAAACAGTCCCTACAAGTGTTGTGATAATTATTGCGGGGCGGGCGGGCGCCGGGCCGCTGCCCGGCCGGCGCCGGGGAGGGGCGGCGTCAGGTCCGGGCGGATCCGGCGGTGCCGCTCACGCGCTCATGGTAGCGGGCGCGGTAGAGCAGGCGGGGCGGGTGGCCGGGGAGATCCTCGAAGCCGGCCCGATCGTGGAGCACGTTGTTGCTCAGCAGCCCCATCCCCGGCTCCAGCCGGGCGCGGAAAATGGCCGGGTGGTCGCCGGCGAGGAGGCGTTCGAGGCAGGCGACGGCCTCGCGCAGCACCGCCTCACCGCGCCAGCGGATGTTGTGGCGGCGGGCGGTGTAGCGCATGTGGAGCGCCCCCTCCGGGGTGAGGGAGAAGACCGGCCCGGTCACCTCGGCGCGGGCCACCGCCCCGTTCTCCTCGCGGGCCGGTATGGTCATGGCCTGCGGATGCATCAGCGCCGCGATGTAGGCGGGGTCGCTGTCGCGCAGGTGGATATAGGCGATTTCCGGGTCCAGCAGGGCGTTCCCGCCGCCCCGGGCGGCGGGGTGCACGCAGTGCAGCAGCAGGCCGCGCACCTGGCGGCCGGGCGGGTTGTAGTAGCCGTCGGTGTGCCAGCGGATGGGGCGGTTGGTGTAGGGAATGTAGCCCGGCCGCGCACCGGTCCGGCTGACGGCGAGCGGGGTGATGGCGTCCTCGTCGGCGAGCCAGTTGTGATCGAGGTGGATCAGGCCGAACTGCCGGCCCAGCGCCGCGGGTATGGACTTGTCCGGATCGGCGCCGCAGCGGCTCGCGTAGACGGCCATGTTGGCCCGGCGGCAGCGTTCCAGCAGGGCGTCGTGCTCCGCGGCGGTGAGGCTGCGCGGATCGCGCACCTCCACCAGCAGCTCCTCCAGCCGGCCCGGGTGGCCGGCGAGCTTGCGATCGCGCCAGGCGCGGTAGGCGTCCGGCTGTTCGAGATCGAAGGGGTTGGCGGCGTGGGCGTTCATGGCGGCGGCGGGGCAGGGTGACGGGGTACACTAGCAGAGCCGGCGGCCCCGCCATGTTGATCCAGGTCAATTACTCGACTTGCCGGCTATGGAAAGGTTGTCCATCCGCCAGGGCAGGTCCCAGGAGAGCCGTGAAGCGTCCGTAGCGCAGCGATTCCGTCGTCTTGTCCCTGGGTCGTCAATGCTGAGGAATCGCCGTGGCGCTGTCGGATCGCGTGCACACCCTGGGTCAGGACCTGCTGCGCCGCTACGGCGAGCGGGTGCACAAGCTCGCCATCAACGCCGGCTTCACCTGCCCCAACCGGGACGGCAGCAAGGGCCGGGGGGGCTGTACGTTCTGCAACAACGTCTCCTTCAGTCCCAACGCCCGGCAGCGGCCCGCCATCGCCGCCCAGCTGGCGGCGGGACGGGCGGTGCTGGCGAGGCGCACCGGGGCCCGGCGGTTCATCGCCTACTTCCAGGCCTACACCAACACCTACGACGAGGTGGACCGCCTGGCCCGGCTCTACGGCGAGGCCCTGGCGGAGCCGGACGTGGTGGGGCTGTCGGTCGGAACCCGGCCCGACTGTGTCCCCGACGCGGTACTCGACCTGCTCGCCGCCTACCAGGCCGAGGGGCGGGAAGTGTGGCTGGAGCTGGGGCTGCAGTCGGCCTTCGACGAGACCCTGGCGCGGGTGAACCGCGGTCATGGCTTCGCCGAATACCGCCAGGCGGTGCGGGCCGCGCAGCTGCGCGGCCTGAAGGTCTGCACCCATCTCATCGTGGGGCTGCCGGGCGAGCGCGGCTGGCACGCGCACCAGACCCTGGAGCGGGTTCTGGAGCTGGGGGTGGACGGGCTCAAGCTCCACCCCCTGCACGTGGTCAGGAACACCCTGCTGGCGCACCAGTGGCGCCGGGGCGGCTACCGGCCGCTGGCGCTGGAGGAGTACGTCGCCATCGCCGCCGACCTGGTGGAGCGGACCCCGCCGGAGGTGGTCTGGCACCGGCTCACGGGCACCGCCTCGCGGGACATTCTCCTGGCCCCCGAATGGTGCGCCCGCAAGTGGGCGGTGCTGAACGCCGTCGAGGCGGAATTGGCCCGGCGCGACAGCCGCCAGGGCGCGGCCCTGGCCCCGGGGCATGCCCGCCGCGGCGGCCTGGCCCGGGCCGGTAACTGACATCGCAAGAGGTACGGAACAGGAACATGGAACTCGTCTGCCCCGCCGGCAATCTGCCGTCCCTGAAGGTCGCCGTGGACAACGGCGCCGACGCCGTCTACATGGGTTTCCGGGACGATACCAACGCGCGCCATTTCGCCGGGCTGAACTTCACGCCCGAGAAGATGCACGAGGGCATCCGTTACGCCCGCCAGCGCGGGCGGCGGGTATTCCTGGCCCTGAACACCTTTCCCCAGCCCGGCGGCTGGGAACGCTGGCGGGCGGCGGTGGATCGGGCCGCCGAGCTCGGCGTCGACGCCCTCATCATCGCCGATCTCGGGGTGCTGGACTACGCCGCCGAGCGCTGGCCCGAGCTCGCCCGCCACCTCTCCGTGCAGGGCTCGGCCACCAACTACGAGGCGCTGCGCTTCTATCAGCGCCACTTCGGCATCCGCCGGGTGGTGGTGCCGCGGGTGCTCTCGCTGCCCCAGGTGGCGCACCTGGTGGAAAACAGCCCGGTGGAGGTGGAGGTGTTCGGCTTCGGCAGCCTGTGCGTGATGGTGGAGGGGCGCTGCCTGCTCTCCTCCTACGCCACCGGCCAGTCGCCCAACACCTACGGCGCCTGCTCGCCGGCCCACGCGGTGGAGTGGCGCGAGATCGGCCAGGGCCTCGAGACCCGCCTCGGCGGGGTGCTCATCGAGCGCTACGGGGAGGGCGAGAACGCGGGCTACCCCACCCTCTGCAAGGGCCGTTTCCGGGTCGGCCAGAACACCTTCCACGCCATCGAGGAGCCCACCAGCCTCAACACCCTGGAACTGCTGCCGCAGCTGGTCGCCGCGGGCGTGGCGGCGGTGAAGATCGAGGGCCGCCAGCGCAGCCCGGCCTATGTGGCCCAGGTGACGCGGGTCTGGCGCGCCGCCCTGGACGCCTGCGCCCGCGACCCGGAGCGCTACAGCAGCCGTCCCGAGTGGGATGCCGAGCTGGCGCGGGTGTCCGAGGGCGCGCAGACCACCCTCGGCGCCTACCACCGCCCGTGGCAGTGAGGGGTTGCGAGTGAGGGGTGAGGAGAGAGGTGTGAGGGGTTCCTCACGCCTAACGCCTCACTCCTCACCGACTCCCACGCTGCCATCGTCACCATCACAACCAACTTCTCCGAGCCTTCCATGAAATCTCCCAAGCTTTCACTCGGCCCCATCCTCTACTACTGGCCCCGCGAGCAGGTGCTCGACTTCTATGCCGAGGCGGCGGAGTGGCCGGTGGACATCGTCTACCTCGGCGAGGCGATCTGCTCCAAGCGCCGCCTGGTGCGCACGGAGGACTGGCTGGAGCTGGCGCAGCGGCTGGAGGCGGCCGGCAAGACGGCGGTGCTCTCCACCCTGACGCTGCTGGAGGCGGAGTCGGAGCTCATCAACCTGCGCCGTATCTGCGCCGACGGCCGGTTCATGGTGGAGGCCAACGATCTGGGCGCGGTGAACCTGCTCGAGGGCCGGCCGTTCGTCACCGGTCCGTCGGTGAACGTCTACAACCAGCGCACCCTGGCGCGGTTGGCGGCCCTGGGCCTGAAGCGCTGGGTGCTGCCGGTGGAGCTCTCCCGCGACACCCTGGCGGAGATGCAGGCGGCCCGCCCGGAAGGCGTGGAGACGGAGGTGTTCGCCTGGGGGCGGCTGCCCCTGGCCTACTCGGCGCGCTGTTTTACCGCCCGGGCCCACAACCTGCCCAAGGACGACTGCCAGTACCGTTGCCTCGACTACCCCGATGGACTGACCCTCTCCACCCAGGAGGACCAGCGCTTCCTCGCCCTCAACGGCATCCAGACCCAGTCGGCCCAGACCTTCAGCCTCCTGGGGCAGTTGGCCGATTTGCGGCGCCTGGCCGTGGACGTGCTGCGCATCAGCCCCCAGTCGCGGGGCACCGGGCAGGTGGTGGCCGCCTTCCGGGAGTGCCTGGAGGGGCGGCGCGATCCGGCGCAGGCCGCCGCCGCGCTGGAGGCGCTGATGCCGGCCGGGCCCTGCGACGGGTACTGGTTCGGGGAGTCGGGGATGGTCGCCCATGGCGGCGGGGCGGCGTAGCGGCGCCGGCGGGGGACGTGGCGCGGAGCGCGGCCGCGCCGGCAGGGGCGACCGCCGCCAGGCGCGGCGAGCGCGTCGGGTGGGCCGGGCCGGCACCGTCGGCTGACGGCGCCGGCCCGGCCACCCGGACTGTTCAGTGGGCCGTGGAGGCCAGGAACAGGATGTAGCCGGCGTAGAGGACGCCCAGCACGGGGATCATGGGGACGATGGGCAGGGATGCGAGCTGCTTCATGGCGGATCTCCTGGTTTTCAGTGGTGGGGTTCGGGTCGGTTGCTTGTTATGGGCCCGCCTCTCTCCGGGGGCGGGCGGCCGCCCCGGCCGTGTCAGTCCCGGCAGGGCGATCCGAAGAAACCCGAACATCTTACTAGGTTACTGCTCCAGGTCAATATCCGACTAAAAAGCAATATTATTATTGCGTGAATGCGCTGGTGCGGATAAATGGGGCCAGGCGGGGCTGATCGCCCATCGGCGCGAACGGCCGGGGCTGACGGCGCCTTTGGCCGTCACCCGTCAGCAGGGGCGGATGGCCGGTCTCAGGCGAGGCGTTCGAACAGGCGGGAGGCGCGATCGAGCGTGCCCATGAGGGGCTGCAGCCGCTCGGGGGGCTCGTAGGCGTCGAGGAAGTTCTTCACGTAGAGTCCCAGCTCGGTGTCGCCGCCCAGGCGCAGCCGGCGGTTGAAGAACAGGGTGTCCGGATCCTCGCGCCGACTGGCCAGCAGCAGGAAGTCGTAGGTGTCGCCCTCGATGGTGAGATCGTGGGGGCGGCGCTCGTCGGCCGGGCGCAGCCGGCCCCGCTCGAGGGTGAAGCAGAGCCGCAGGCGCAGGTCGTTGACCCGGATCCGCACCACCCGCCCGTCCAGGAACTCCAGCTCGCCATCGCGCAGGGCGGTGGCGAAGATCCGGTTCAGGGCCAGGCACACCGTGGTGCTGTGGGTGGCGGTGGGCACCAGTCCCACCGGAAAGGTGAGCAGGCGCGGCAGGCGCGGCGGCGGTTTACGGGTCTGCATGTCCATAGGCTGGGGTTTATGACACGGTGGCATCGGGAAGGCATTGATCCCGATCAATGGATGCCGAGGGGGAAGGGGTCGCGGGTGAGGGCGACGGCCACGATGTAGCCGAAGGTGGCCAGGGCGGCCACCCAGGATGCGATCCGGACCCGTCGGCTGCGGCCGCGCCGCAGGGCGATGCTGCCGAGGATGATGTAGGCCAGCAGTCCGCTCACCTTGGCGGTGAGCCAGCCGTGCACCCCGGGGTACTGGTGGCTCAGCAGCGCCAGGGCGATGGCGCTGGCCAGCAGCAGGGTGTCCACCACGTGCGGGGCGATGCGTACCCAGCGCCGGTCCAGCAGCGCCGAGCCGCGCATCATCCAGGCCCCGCGCACCACGAACCCCGTCAGGGAGAGGCTGACGCAGGTGACGTGCAACCACTTCAGGGCGAGGTAGAGGCTCATGCCCCTGGGCCCTCGCCGGCGGGCGCGAGCAGCAGCGCCCGGTTCACGCTCCGGTAGCGCCGGGCGGCCTGCCCCAGCCCGAATCCGAGCAGCCCCCAGGAGGCGGCCAGGGCCAGGCCGGCCGGCCGGCTGGCCAGCGCCGGCCACAGCGGCGCCAGGGCCAGGAGCCCCAGCCCCGCCACATAGATGCGGAGCTGCCAGCGGGTGGTGCGCTCGGGCAGCAGTTCGCGCAGGTTGGGCACGGCCACGTCCGCCCGGCCCAGGGCGAGCTGGCGGTTCTGGAGATGGAACCAGGCCAGGAAGGGGACGATCTTGATCATCATGCCGTTGAGGATGGGCACGGCGAAGCCGAGAAGATAGCTCCCGCCCAGCCACAGGGGGTAGGCGGGATGGGCGGCGAATCCGGGCCATGCCCGTCCCGCCAGCCACAGCGTCACCGCCGTGCCGAGGCCCGCCAGGCCCAGGCGCCACCAGGCGAGACCGGCATCGGGCAGAGGCCGCCGCCGCCGCTTCTGCAGCCGCACCGTGAACGCCGCGAACAGCAGCAGGGCGGCGCCGGCGGTCGCGGCGGCGGACACCGGCCATGCCGGAGGGATCCGCTCCGCCGCGGCCAGCCAGTGGAGCACGCTCCACAGCAGCAGCAGGGCGAACAGGGCGGCGGTGAGGTGGCGGCGCAGCCGGAGCGGGTACTCAGGCGTGAGCTGGAACATGGGCAGCGCCTGGTAGGCCACGCCCAGCACCAGCAGCCCCACCCAGCCGAGCAGCCCCCAGGCCAGGTGGACGTCGGTGAGCGAGCGCATGAACAGCAATCCCGGGACTCCGCCCCAGAACAGCGCCAGCCCGATGCCCAGGATGGCGGTGACGGCCAGCGCGGTGACCGCCAGGCGCATGGCCGCCACGGTGGGATTGGGGTTGTCGGCCCGGCTCAGGCCCCACCCCAGTGCGCCGACGAAGACCAGGAACGCGCCGCCCAGCAGGACGGCGGCGGCCAGCGACCAGGAGCCGCCGTCGGCCAGGAAGCCGATGGCCAGCGCCAGCGTGCCGCCGCTCAGCAGCAGGTGGGTGGTGCGCCCGACGGTCACCGCGCCGAAGACCCGGGTGCCGGCCAGCACCGGGAGCATCTGCAGCAGCGCCCCGCACATGGCCTGGGTCACGAGGCCGAGGGTGATCAGGTGGGTGAAGGCGAGCACGCCGGGGCTCCAGCGTCCGGTCAGCAGCGCCGGTCCCTGCAGGGTCAGCAGCAGCCCGGCCAGGACCCCGAACAGGGGGGCGGAGAGCAGGAACCGGAACGGAACCGAGATGGGTGGCGCCTGATCCAGCGAGAGGTTGCCCGGAAACAGCATGCTCGGCCTCGTGATTTCCGGCGGATCAGGTGCGTCCGGCGGGCATGGCGTCCTCCGCCAGGCGGTCGCCGTCGCGCCAGATGTAGACCTCGATGCCGTGGGTGCCGCCGGTGTCCGTATGCCAGCGGAAGCCGGCCTGTTCCAGCAGCGGATAGGCGAGCAGCGGTTCCCGATGCAGCCTGACGTGCAGGAAGTCGCCGGGCCGCACCCCGGGCAGTTCGCCGAGGATGCGCTCGAGGGGCTCCGGGGGCATCAGTTCGGAGAGATCCATGAACCTTTCCATCGCCGCGCCGCCGCTCAGACGGCGCCCATCTGCGACAGCACCTGCTCCATGCCGTCCTGCAGCGCGCGGTCGGCCATCGGATAGAGCATCTGCTCCTCCTTGGCGTTGTGCTGCTGCATCACGATGAGCAGGGTCTCGGACAGGCCCAGGTAGCGGTCCCGGTCCCGCGCGGTGATCGCCGTGGCCATCTCCCCGGTGAGCTGGCGCATCTGGCCGTGCTCCATGCGCATCACCCGGGTGGGGCCCATGGTCTGCCCGGTGCGGGCCTCGTAGGCGGGGAACATCACCTCCTCCTCCATGCGGAAATGGTGCTCCAGGGCTTCATGGAAAGCGTTGAAGGCGCTTTCGCCGGTCAGCCAGTCGCCCCGGGCGACGGCGGTTTCGGCCTCGGCGAACAGGGAGTCGCAGCGCTGGTGATCGTCACCCAGGACCTGGCTGATGGTGTGCATTGGCAACCTCGTGCGGATTCGAAGGATTGGCCGTCAACGTTAACGGCAGCGACGCCCGGCGTGTTTGACCTTCATCAAGCGCATTAATGTGCCTCTGGCGGGCTCGGGGCGGCTCCGGCCCGATTGTAAATCCCACAAAATTGTTGCGGTAGTTCACAGAATTTGCTACCTCTTTATGGGCGCCCGGGGCCCTGATAAAGGCGGTGGCGCAGCGCAGGAAGCGCGGTGCGGTGTTCCGCGAACCTGTGGCAATTTGACGTGTAGCGGAAATAAAAAGCGAATAACGAGTTGAAAAAACAATAATTCGTTCCGCGCACACTGCAATCCAGATGGAGGAGGGGTTATGAAACTACGCTACGTGGTAATACCCGCCCTCGTGCTTGCGGCAGGGGTTGCCTGCAGCCCCAGGCATGCGGGGGAGGGTGCGGCCGGCATGGCCGCGCCGGGCACCGGGACGGTCGCGAACACCGGTGTCGGCAAGGACGGTCCGAACAAGCCCAAGAACGACTACAACATCAGCATCAACTACGAGCTGGGCATGCACTGCACCGGCTTCGACTTCAGCTACTGCTGCGTCCTGCCGCCGTACAATTCCATCCAGGCCCAGGTCATCA